>QNAG01000107.1 GCA_003641415.1 Candidatus Zixiibacteriota bacterium
AAGCCAAGGAACTCCTTTTTTTCTTCCGTATCAGCCAGCAGGTTATAGCGCGCCAAGCGGTAAGCGGCAGCCATAATATAGACTATCGAAATCATCCAGCCCCATTTACCCAAACTGGATAGCTTAATGGCATACACCAGCACCGCTGGGGCTACCCCAAAGGATAAGAAATCTGCCAGAGAATCCAACTCAACACCAAATTGTGAAGCACTGCCTGAAAGTCGGGCAACTTTTCCATCAAGGGCATCGAGGAATCCTGCCAGCACCACAAACCAGCAGGCGGTTGTTATATTTCCTTCAAAGGACGATAAGATAGACAGAAAACCACAGACAACATTGCCCATGGTAAATGTACCCGGGAATATACCCCTATAGTTTGACATTATCTTCTGTTACGTTATCCGAGTGATGCTGGTTGCCAGCATGGGTAGAAAGATATCCGATGATAGTTGTGCCACCCTTCACACGATCACCTACTTGTACCTTAAGGCTACTCCCTGCAGGTAAGATAAGATCACAACGCGATCCAAATCTAATCATGCCGAATCTCTCCCCCATTGTGACGTCGTCACCCTGTTTGAGATTGCACACAATGCGGCGCGCGATTATTCCCGCAATCTGGGTAAATACAATCCGATGCCCTTCAGAAGTGGTAAGGCCAATCTCTGTTTGCTCGTTTAGATCAGAAGCTTTGTCCACAAAAGCTGGAAGGAACTTCCCAGGATTATACTTAACATAATCTACGATTCCACTAACTGGTACACGATTGACA
Organism: Candidatus Zixiibacteriota bacterium; assembly: GCA_003641415.1. Classification (GTDB taxonomy): domain Bacteria; phylum Zixibacteria; class MSB-5A5; order GN15; family FEB-12; genus B120-G9. The sequence goes on from QNAG01000107.1 coordinate 773, forward strand.
TGAACGTCAAAAATAGAAAGAAAGATAGAAACTCTTGTCGCTGAACCGTCGATATGAGGATGATTGAATGGCTCAATTCTAACTATCCGACCATCAGCCGAAGCTACAATTGCCAGGGGGGCATCTGGGATAACGCGATCAGGATCACGGAAAAAGAAAGCCATAAAGAGAGTAACTATAGCAAGGCAGGAAGAAAGAACTATAAGAAACAAACTATCCCATCGGAGAGAACCCAGCAACAGGATAATAGTTAGTGCCAACGTTATCAGAATAAAAGGCCAACCGTCCTTAACAATCATTTTCCAAACACTCTATTGAATATCTTTCCAACGTTTTTAGTATAGTAACGAAGATCGAAACAAGTATCAATCTCTGCATCTGAAAGATACTTCCGAATCTCACGATCCTCACGGATCAATTCACTAAAAGTACCTTTTCCCTCCATAGCCGCCATGGCGTTTTTCTGGACCATGCGGTAAGCTTTTTCTCGTGACCCAACTGGTTCGGTCAACAGTAGCAACAACCGCTGGGAAAAAACAACACCACCTCTGAAAAATATGTTGTCCAGCATCCGCTTCTCATTAATTACCAAACCTTTCAGTAGTTCGATAAACTTCTGAAGTCCGTAGTCGGCGATAATGTTAGCATCCGGTAATATCACTCGCTCGACCGAAGAATGCGCAATATCCCGATCGTGCCATAGAGGGATATTCTCCATAGCTGTTAGAGCATAACCACGCAATAACCGTCCGATGCCAGTAATTCGCTCTGCTGTAATGGGGTTTTTCTTGTGTGGCATAGCTGATGAGCCTTTTTGTTTCTTACTAAACCCTTCGGCCATTTCCCCTACTTCAGTGCGTTGCTGATGACGTATCTCAGTAGCAAACTTTTCCAACGACGACCCTAGCAAAGCCAATGAGGTTACATATTGAGCATGGCGATCTCGCTGCAATACCTGAGTTGAGACTTTTGCAGGCTTAAGACCAAGACGTTTACACACTGCTGATTCAACCCTCGGATCAATATTAGCGAAATTACCCACCGCACCGGATATCTTTCCTACAGCAATCGACTGGGATGCTTGCTGAAAATGCTCTCTCGCTCTCTGAAGTTCGGTGTACCACATAGCGAACTTCAACCCTATTGTTGTAGGTTCAGCCAACACACCATGTGTGCGCCCCATACAAGGCGTCATCTTATACTCTTTAGCCAGCTTCTTTATCTCTCTCAAAGCTATTGCAATCTTCTTGTCAATGATTGCCGATGCCCTTTTGAGATTCAATGACAACGCAGTGTCTAAAGCATCCGAGGAAGTCATCCCGAAATGAATATACTTCGACTCTTTCCCAACATACTCCGATACCGAAGTGAGAAAAGCAATAACGTCGTGGTTGACCTCGGTCTCGATTTCATCGATACGTTTTATATCGAACTTAGCTTTCTTCTCAATGACTTTGAAGGCTTTCTGCGGAATAATTTTGAGCTTCGCCATCGCTCGAGCAGCTTCTATCTCTACCTCCAGCCAAGTTCCAAACTTTGCTTCGTCTGTCCAGAGTGCCCCCATTTCTGGCAATGTGTATCGTTCAATCATTAGCTCTTGCCAGCTTTTTTATAGTCTTCAAGAAACTTTGCCAGACCAATATCCGTTTGAGGGTGCTTAATCAACTTGGAGATAACAGCGTAAGGCATAGTAATGACATCCGCCCCAATCATTGCTGCTTCAACCACATGTATGGGATGACGCACAGATGCTACCAATACTTCGGTATCAAATAGATAATTGGAATAGATCGTAACAATCTGATTGATTAATTCCATGCCATTTTGTGAAATATCATCGAGACGTCCAATGAACGGAGACACAAAAGTTGCTCCGGCTTTAGCTACCAGCAATGCCTGCGACGGTGAGAAAACAAGGGTAGCATTAGTCTTAATGCCCTCGCCGCTGAGGGATTTAATCGCTCGTAAACCTTCCAGAATAGTTGGTATCTTAACTACGATATTGTCGGCAATACCGGCTAGGTCGGTTGCTTCTTTTATCATTCCATCATACTCAGTCGCCAGAACTTCAGCTGAGACCGGACCCGGGACAATTTTACAGATTTCAGTTAACAACTCTCGATATGGAGCTGTTTCTTTTGCGGCCAGAGACGGATTAGTAGTAACACCATCAAGAACACCCATAGCTACGGCTGATTTGATTTCTTCAACGTTGGCTGTATCAATAAAAAACTTCATGTTTCAAATCCCTTCAATACTTAACCGTCACCAAGTACAATCCCTGAGGCGGTGCTGTGAAAACTACGCGCCTATCTGTTGGAGCGTATAAAATATCGGCAAACATATCTAAAGTCAAGTTCTCTCGGTGATGATCCGGATCAACTGTCCCCAGATTAACCATAGCCCCGACAAGAATTCGTACCATGTTGTGCAGGAAACGGTTCCCGCGTATTTCAAACACCAGCAAGGGTCCTGTTCGGAACCATCTCGCCTTATGAATAAAGCAATGGTTATCTTCTTTACGGGAGGCTGCTACACAAAAAGAGCTAAAATCATGTTTGCCAACAATCAACCTGGCTGCCTTCTGCAACCTATCAAAATCCAAACTTCGTTCATTCTCCCAGCGTAGTTCTCTATATAGCGCTGATTTTTCAGCCCCAATCAGGTAGCGATAGCGTTTCCAGAGAGCATGTTTGCGGGCATGGAATTCTAAAGACACTTCATATGATTCCTTCACCCGAATGTCATCATCGAGGTAGTAATTAAGCGCATCCTTATATTTCTCAGGATCAAGACGGTGATCAATTATAAAATTAGCTGTCTGCCCTAAAGCATGCACACCAGCATCTGTGCGGCCGGCACCAATAAGATTGACTTTTTGACCTGTTGTCTGGAGAATAGCTTTTGTCAACTCTCCTTGTACTGTCCGTTGGTTGGCTTGAATTTGCCAACCGGCATAGTCAGTGCCGCGATATTCTATTACTATCTTGATGTTTCTCTCAGCCATTTTATCGAGTCACTATAAAAAGGGCAACAATAGTTACGATAGCAACAGACACAAATACCCACTCTCTTGAACTAAAGTTCTTGCGTAAGTATGATGTTCTCTGAACGTCTCCCCGATAACCGCGTGCTTCAATGGCCAGCGCCAGTTCATCTGCCCGCTGTAAAGCAGCCACAAACACGGGGATAATGATACACACTGTTTTCCTGATACGTGTGAATAAAGAACCTGAGAACTGTACCCCGCGAATAATCTGCGCGTTGCGGATGGTGCTAAATTCTTCATACAGTACAGGGATAAATCTAATCGCCATAAAAAGGATTAAAGCCAGGTCCTGCACTGGAATGCGAAATCTGTGCAATGGAGACAGGATTCGTGCAAAAGCATCCGCCAATTCCGAAGGAGAACTTGTAAGTGTTACCAGAAAAGCAATTGACACAAACAGAATCAAACGGAGTGAGTAAAAACCGGCCATTCTAACCGCACCCTCAGTAAACTCAAAGCCAAACAGGTTCCAAAGTACCGGCGTTCCTGCTCCCGAGAAGATCAGATGGTACAGCGAGGTGATAAGCGCCAGGATAAAAATTGGTCTGAGGTTACCTATGAACTTCGCCGGTGTCACGCCTGATCGCAACAAGCCAAACAGGAGAGCTCCAAGAATTATGGTATAGAAAAGATATGAGGATGTCATCAAAGCTAAAATCAAAACCACCGTCACCGGTACCATCTTAGCTCGCGCATCCAACAGATGAAGGTAGGATTGACAGGGGCGGTACTGCCCCAATAAAATTGGCGCTGACTCAAACATACATATACAATATTTCTTTCAGGTAAAAATAAGAAAGGTAAGTAAGACTGTCAACTTTTCGATTTCGGCTTATCGTCCTTGTCCTGAATAGAAGTAATGGGATGCGGCCTTTCAGTATCGCAAAGAGGACAATTTGCACAGGTCGGTTTACGTTTCCGTCGACGAATGAAATAATTCAACAGATATACAACCGCTGACACCAATAGAACCAAAACAATGATATATTGCCACAAAACTTCCACTAATAAATAAACCTTTCCAGGAGCTGATAAACTCCTAACGCCGCTACATAAGCCAGTACTGTCATATAAGTAAATGTCCCCCAAGCATACCACCACGATGACGTTTCTTTTCGAATCGTAACCACTGTTGCTCCACACTGTAAGCAAAGAGCAAAAAACACCATAATGGAAAGAGCTACAGCAGGAGTAAAGACAAACTCACCCTGACGAGGACCGTCATCCCAACGAGCTTGACGCATTTTATCGATAAGTGATAATGACTCCTCGTCTGTTTCAGTACCGAGATTGTATATTGTCCCTATTGTAGCAATAGCAACCTCCCTGGCAGGGAAAGCAGCCAAAATAGCCATCGTTATCTTCCAATCCCATCCCAGTGGTTTAAATGCTGGTTCAAGGGTTTTTCCTATTCGGGCAAGCAATGAATTACGCAGATACGCACCTGCTTCTAAATTCTTGAGTTCAGTCAAAGCCGTTTCGGTTGCTAACTCTTGGCGCTGTATCTCATATAAAGCTTCAATTGGACCGTATAACTCGTTGTGTTGCTCGTTCATTTGTGACCGAATAAGCGTAAAATCTTCGATATTATTACCCACAGAGAAACTTTCCCTGATATCATCAACAGCGCTTCTTACATCAACAGGTGCGGACTCGTAGAAATTATCCAAACGAGAACTATAAATTTGTGTGGATTCTTTTAGCTCAAAACGTGCGGTCTCGGCCTGGGATGCAAACTGGTGGGTAATCTTACCATCATGAGGGAAATAACTTAAGGCCCAAATAATAATCGTTATAGCCAATATAACAGTTCCGGCTCGTAGTAGAAACGATTTGGCTCGGTTAAGTACTCGGATCGACACAGAGTGTACCGTTGGAATTTTATATGAGGGCAATTCCATCAGGAACGTACCCCGTTCAGTTTTGAAAATAACCTTCTTTAGAATAAATGAAACAATTACAGCTACTACTATTCCTAATAGGTACAGAGAAGAAAGCACAATACCCTGAAGATTGAGAATACCCAGATAGGTCTTATGTGGTATAAAAGCTGCAATCATGATAGCATAAATTGGCAACCTTGCGGAGCAGGTCATAAGTGGAGCAACCATGATAGTTATATAGCGAAGTTTCCGATCCTCGATAGTACGAGTAGCCAAAATACCCGGGATAGAACATGCAAATGATGATAACAAGGGAATAAACGATTTTCCGGAAAGTCCGCACCAGCGGAAAAGACGGTCTACCAGAAAGGCAGCTCGAGTCATATAACCAGAGTCCTCAAGAATAGCAATAAAGAGAAAGAGGATAACTATCTGAGGAAGAAATATCAAAACTGACCCTACCCCACCAATAATACCGTCAGTCAGTAGCGATTGCAATGGACCTGGGGACATTACGGCTTCTACCTGCGATGCCAACCAACTAAAGGAACTGTCGATGAGATTCATAAGTGGTTCTGACCAACTGAAAATCGACTGGAACACAATAATCATTGTTAGTAACAATATAATTGGTCCAAATACCGGATGCAGAAGAACTCTGTCAATACGCTCAGAATTTCTTGTCTTAGGTGGCCGCACTATAGTTACAATTTCCTGGAATAACGTAGCTGCTTTCTCACTAAGCACAGCAGTTTCAGTCAAAGACAATGAACCATGCACTTCTTTTATTCGACTCTGTCCTTCCCGTAGAACTTCCATCAAATCTGGTTCTTCCAGCAAAAAACGTTCTTCGGCTGGAGAGTTAGCATCAAAGATCACTCGCAAATATTCAGCTCGATTGCGATGTCCATTATTTGATTCATTTACCAATCTCTCGAAAAGTTTCTCCGCCTCGGGACCGTAGTTGGTCCCCACAGTAATCGGCTTGCGATTAGGAAGATCAGCAGCAGCTTTTTTAAGTTCCTCAATTCCTACTCGACGGTTTCCGATAACCGGCACTACAGGAATTCCACCGAGAGATTGCGACATCTTCTCAAAATTTATCTTCAACCCACGCCTCTCAACCAGATCAACCATATTGACTGCGACCACAATGGGACGACCAATCTCAATCACTTGGAGCAGGAAAGCAAAACTACGCTCAAGGTTGGTAGCATCAAGTACACATATTATCCCATCCGGCGACTTAGCATCTTTAAGGCTACCAATTAAAGCAGAAACGGCAATGTCTTCATCGGGCGAGAACGCCGAAAGTGAATACGTACCGGGAATATCAACAAGAGTGAAAGAATGTTTGTTGGTAGAATCAACCGAAAACGTACCGGACACTTTCTCAACTGTAACTCCCGGGTAGTTACCTACACGTTGGTTAAGACCGGTAATAGCATTAAAGATAGTGGTTTTACCACAATTAGGATTACCACAGATAGCAATAGTGCTTTCACTAATAACATTACCAGCTGCATTTTGGTTGGACATTGAAATAGTTCCGACTATTAACTACTCATCCACTTCAATTGCTATCAGAGAAGCTTCAGATTTTCGCAGCGTAATCAGATTATAACCGACCTGAACTTCAAGCGGATCCCGAAAGGGAGCATTGCGGAGGTAGATAATTGAACGCCCTGGCTGGATCCCGAGTTCGTATAACCGGCGGACCATCTTGCTGTCATCTGAAAAACCTACAACTCGTCCACTTTGACCAGGAACCATCATATTCAAATATGTCATCTTCTACTACCTCATTCTCGTGCTATGTCAACTTGCTCAGCCGATTTTACCAATGGTTCAAACAGATGTTTTTTCGTTTAAGGCTCGGCAATCATCGCATAAGCCCTGAATTTCTATTTTGAACGACTCTATCTGGAAATTCTTATCCTCAGCCACCTGATCCAGAAAACCTACTATTTTATCTACACTAAATTCAACCAACTTCTTACATTTCACACAGAATAAATGACCGTGTGGACCATGAGTCACCTGATCATACCGAGTAATACCGTCACCAACATTAATTTCCCGGGCAAGACCAAGTTTGCAGATAAGTTTCAAATTGCGCCAGACAGTGCTATACCCTATCGAAGAATCCAGCTTTCGAATTTCATCATATAGCTCGTCCACCGAAACATGATCTCTTTGCTCAAGAAAAATGCTAAATATCAATTCTCTCTGAGGAGTTAATTTAAAACCTTTGTTTTTTAGTAACTCGCGCATTCTTATAACCGACTCAAAAAAAGCAAATGAAAACGATTATCAATTTCAAGTATCGTCAAAAATATAGAAAGTCAAGCCCTATTTTATTTATGATCAAAAAAGTGTTGCTGGCGTATGTTATTGTCAGACTTAAGGCCCCGAAGCACAGTAGCCTTCTCCCGTTCATGTGCTTTCAGGGCCTTTATTATATCTTTGCCAATATTGGTAAGTAGACTCATCGAACTAATGGCGTTCAAATCGCTTTAACCGTCTGACTTTTCTCTTAGCTGCAGCAAGTTTGCGCTTGCGAGCTTCCGACGGTTTTTCAAAATGCTGATGCTTTTTTATATCAGACAGAACCCCTGTCTTTTCGCAGAATTTATTGAAACGTCGTAGGGCTTTTTCAAAAGATTCATCGTCACGAACTTTTACTCCCGGCAATGCTAAACACCTCCTCGAACCAATTATGAGGTTAACCTGTACAGGGCATACACTATCCCTTATGTCGGTATGATACCGATAATCGCCAGCTTGTCAATACAAATTTAGGTTCGAAGGGTCTTTAACAATATCTTTGCGTCGGGTCTTATCCAGCAAAACCGGTTACAACCTGACGCTTGCTCATAATATTACAGTAACCCGCTAAAACTAAATCTCCGGACAGACTGGTGGCTCAGGGCCACCACTAAACAAGTAGTTAACCATAAACGTTAAATCAGAGACGTTCAATCCCGGCTCGCCCGATGGATCAACGTCTGCTTCTCCAATACATGCAGGCTCCGGACCGCCGGTAAACATATAGCTCACAAAAAAAGTAAGGTCGGATACATTGACATCATCCCAGCGATCATAATCTATATTACCCGCTAAGCCACAGCAACAAATCCACTGCGGGTCCACGCAAGTGCATT
>QNAG01000108.1 GCA_003641415.1 Candidatus Zixiibacteriota bacterium
AATACTATCTATCAACTAAGGTTTATACTCCTCGGCTGTCTGTCCTGTTGACAACAACTATAATCATCCGCTTCACCATATGCGGCACAGTTGCTTACATCTTCACTTTGAATTGACCGTCAATTTTGACCGATGCGCCTTCAGAGTTCTCGAAATTTCCGTCAATTGTGCCATACAGATCATGCGAACTAACCGAATCGACTACGCATTTACCGGAAACCGGAAGAAACAATTTAGCTTCAGGCTTCAACTCATAGTGCTTAAGCAACTGCAAATACGAACGTCCCTTCAATTCCACAGTTGCTGTATCTGGTTGGCCGGGTAGCTGAAGGTACAATTGATGCTTAACATTCTCATTGAATCCAATGCCAAACTGGGAATAATCGGTTATTACATCGCCGCGGAAACCAAAGCTCAGAATTACCACACTGCCATCACCGGATATGACTTTCTCCTCGGCGTTGTAATTTGCGAGGACCACTCCCGGGATGTAACGTGCCTGTTCTACTTTAACCCTGGTTCTCTCGGCATCAGCAATCAGATACATGTCCATCCGATATCGACTCGAACAACCACAGCTCAAGAAAATAAGAGCAGCAACGATTACACTAGCCCAAAGCCTGACATGACATTTAATAATCATCATTGCTAATAATAGTATCAATTGCGGAACTCGTCAAACATAGTTTAGTAACCAAACTCAGGTGAGAATCCAGAAAAATACCAATAATATTGAGGTGGCTTGAGGATATATTACTTCTAAATACCCCTCATAATCTGCCGATATTTACATCAATAGTAAGTTCTTGCGCACAAAGACGTGTTATATGTATATTTATCATGTCTTTTAAGGGATCGAGGAAGACAAATCAGAGGCTCAATTAAATGAATCATGAAGATAAGTCCAACTCCCAAACCACTCCCCTAAAAAAGTCTCAATCCAGGAGCGGTGTTTTCCAAGGATACCGTTACTCAGTAACAGTGGGGTTTATCGGACTGGCTGTATCTCTGGTGATGTTCTTTCTTGTAATGAACTGGGAACACAACTTGCGGAGACTCGATTTCGACCGTCTGGCTGAGGCCCGATGCAGTTCATTCAAAAGTGAAGTAGAGCATCTCCTGGACGAGTTACAAGCCGTTGAGCGATTTTACTACGGTTCGCAGTTTGTGAGCTACGATGAATTTGTCGAGTTTGTCACACCTGAATTTGACGAGCATTCCGGCCTCCGCGCATTTGGCTGGGCGCCCTGCGTAACTGGCAAGGACCGCAGTTCTTTTGAGCAGGCAATGAAGCGAGATGGACGAGCGAATCATGTAATACACGAGGGCAAAAACTCTAATGGTGAGCTTATAATTGCTGGACAGCGCGAGGAATACTATCCAGTTTTGTATAGGGTTCCGCAGTTAGATTGGGTGATTGGCAAAGACTTATTGTCGGAACCGATTCGACGTAAAGCGGTTGAGCAAGCGCGTGACATGGGTCAATTTGCGGCCACAGCGCCAATTTTTCTTGAGAATGATAGAAAAAATGCGCCCGGAATCGTAGCTTTTCTACCCGTTTACAAAAAAGGGCTACCTGTTTCGACAATCGAAGAGCGCCGCGCCGCCACTATGGGGATTCTCCTCTGCGGTATGCGAATCAATGATGTCCTTGAGGGTATTATTAAGAATATGAAACCCATTGGAATAAACGTACTGCTAACGGATATTTCCACTTCGGGAGATGAACGATTTCTTGGTCAGCATTTGGCGCGCCTGAGTGTCCAGACTGATACTCTTCTTAAAGTGAACAATAATTCAGGACTTTTGTTTGAAACTTCATTCGACATTGCCAATAGAACCTGGGAAATGCGTTGTTCTCCATCATCCGGTTATCTTGCGGCTCATACTATCTGGGTGCATTGGGTCATCTTATTAGGCGGGTTGGCGTTAACGATTCTACTGGTGTTATTCTTCCGGTCAAGGCAGAACCGCACAGCCATCGTCGAGGCGCTGTTTCATGAACGCTCGACACAACTACGGGAAAGTGAAAAGAATTTCAGGGATATCGCCAGCAATACGCCAATAGGATTAATCATATCTGATAAAGAGGGAAAAATCCTTTTTGCAAATGAAAGGTTCTCTGAAATTACTGGATATGATGTCGATGAGCTGATAGGTAATAATGGTTTAGAAAGGCTGACTCGCCAGCAGGATAAAGGGAAATATGGGCAGAGGATGAAAAAGAGGGTTACTAGTGAACCTCATGACAAAAAATATGAACGTGTAATTGTCCGAAAAGATGGCAAAGAAATCCAGACCGAATTCTTCACCACCATGACCAGGTGGAAAGGGATGGATTGCCCTATGGCTCTTGTCCAAGACATCACCGATCGCAAATGGGCAGAGGAAGCGCTCCGTGAAAAAACTATAATGCTGGATAATATTCTCAGAAGCGCAAACGACATGGCAATTGTTACAACCGATCTGGATTTCCGTATCACTTATTTCAACCCCATAGCTGAAAAGCTATATGGCTATAAGGCAAGAGATGTTATTGGCAAATCTGTTCAGGAAATGCATACACTTGAAAATGTTAAGCCTGAACGATTTGAAAAAGCCATTGTCAGTGTTCATGAAAAAGGAGAGTATAGTTTTCCCCTGAGACAGAAAAGGGAAGATGGGATTCGGTTTATCGAGTGCCACATGTCCGGAATTGCTGATCCTGAAGGTATAATGGTTGGTTATTCTCTTTTCAGTAGGGACATCACCAAGCGTATGCAGACTCAGGAAATACTGGAAGAAAGTGAAGAAAAATACCGCCAACTCGTAGAGAATGCTAACAGTATTATTCTTCGCTGGGATCGTAATGGCAGAATCACTTTCTTTAATGAATTTGCGCAGAAATTTTTTGGCTATACGGAAGAGGAGATACTGGGACGCCATGTTATCGGAACGATTACCCCTGAAGAGGAAAGCACCGGCAGGGACCTGAGGTCACTAATGAATAATATCTGCAGTAATCCGGAGAAGTATACTTATAATGTAAATGAAAACATGCGAAAGAACGGCGAACGGGTCTGGATTGCGTGGACAAATAAAATTGTAAAAGATAAAGATGGCAACACGTCAGAAGCCTTAAGCATAGGTACTGATATCACCGAACGCAAACTCGCCGAGAAAGCGCTTGAAAAGAGCGAGGAACGCTTTCGCCGGATTACAGACACAATCACAGACTATATCTATACGGTACGTATCAAGGATGGACAACCCGCGGAAACCGTTCATGGCCAGGCTTGTAAGGCAGTGACGGGTTACTCTTCAGAGGAATTCAAAAATAATCCGTACCTGTGGATTCAAATGATTCCCGAGGAAGACCATGAACTCGTCAGGGATCAGACATCGCATATCTTGTCAAATGATACCCCCCCCAAACCAATTGAGCATCGCCTTATACACAAGGACGGTTCCATCCGATGGGTAACGAGTTCTCTGGTTGCCAACCGCGACGCTCAGGGCAATCTCCTCTCGTACGATGGATTGGTATCTGACATCACTAAGCGAAAGATCGCGGAAATCGAACTAAAAAAGAGCAGGGACGAGTACGAGTTAATCTTCAATAATATGCAGGATGTGTTATACCGAACCAATATCGAAGGCAATCTTATTTTGATCAGCCCATCAGGTGTCAAGCTGTTGGGTTATGATTCTGTCGACCAAATGATAGGACTTAATATCGCAAAGGATTTTTACGCAATACCGGAAAATCGTGATAAGTTCCTCGAGCTGCTGAGAGAAAAGGGAAAGGTCGACAATTATGAGGTGATACTGAAGAGAATGGATGGAGCCTTAATCACGGTAATTGTAAGCAGTCACTACTATCATGATGCAGAAGGAAATATAGTTGGCGTAGAGGGGGTCTTTACCGACATCACCGAGCGCAAAAAGGCAGAAGCAGATCATGTGCGACTAATGTCGGCAATCGAACAGGCGAACGAAACAATTGTTATTACCGACACCGAAGGTACAATCCAGTATGCTAATCCGGCTTTTGAGCGAATCACCGGCTATTCTTTAATGGAAGCTATCGGCCAGAATCCTCGCATCCTGAAAAGCGACAAACATGATGATGCTTTTTACAAGGAAATGTGGGAGACACTCTTACGAGGGGAAGAGTGGCACGGGCAACTCATAAACAAGAAAAAAGATGGCACGTTATATACGGAAGAGGTTACGATCTCGCCTGTCCGTGACACTAATGGAGTTACAGTTAATTATGTCGGAGTGAAACATGATATTACAGAGCTTGAGCGCCTGCGCGAGCTTGAATCTCGAGCCCAACGACTCGAAACTGCGGGAACAATCGCGGGACAGATAGCCCATGATTTCAATAATCTGCTGGCTCCTCTGATGGCGTACCCTGAGTTTATTCGGGATGAGCTTCCGGGAAATCATGCCGCCTTACCGTACTTGCGAAATATGGAAAAAGCAGCCGAGCAAATCGCCGACATCAATCAGCAACTCCTGACCCTGGGGAGACGAGGACATTACAATCAGGATCCGTTGAACCTGAATGAGATAGTTATGCAAGCTCTCAAGGAGATAGAACCGCTACCCGACACGCTGGCTTGTGAAATCGACCTTGAGGAAGAGTTGATGAACATGGCGGGGGGCGGTGCTCAGATTCATCGGATTCTTTCGAATCTGCTGCATAATGCCCGTGATGCCATGCAGGATATTGGGCAGATTACTGTCAAGACCGAGAATTATTACGTTGACGAGATGTCTGTTGCTTATGGGCGCGTGCCAAAAGGGGAATATGTCAAGCTTACAATATCTGATACCGGTTGCGGTATCCCCGATGATATTATTCAGAAGATTTTCGATCCTTTCTTCTCTTCAAAATCCACCGATAGAAAACGAGGCTCGGGACTTGGATTGAGTGTGGTTCACGCCGTAGTTCATGATCATAGCGGATATATTGATCTTAATTCTAAGGTTGGTGAGGGGACTTCATTTTATCTCTACTTCCCTGTTACGCGTGATTCTGTTCAGGATACGGGAAGCGACTCATGCCCAGAGGGACACGAATCGATTTTAGTTGTCGATGATGATGAAGTGCAACGTGATGTTTCCAGCAAACTCCTGAAAAAGCTGGGGTATAACGTTACTATTGCTGAAAGCGGGGAGAAAGCGGCTGAGATTCTAAAAGAAAAAAAACAGGACCTTCTGGTTCTTGATATGGTGATGCCACCGGGGATCGATGGAGTTGAAACTTATAAGCGAGCGATTGAGATTAACCCCGATCAGAAAGCTATTATCGTGTCGGGATTCTCAGAAACCGGAAAAGTTCTCGCAGTACAAAAATTGGGTGCGGGAGCTTTTGTCAAGAAACCCCTCACGAGGAAATCTATTGCCACAACCGTGAGGAAAGAACTTGATAAAAAAGCAAAGGCAAAAACAGAACAAGAAGCTTGATAATCAAAATGTAAAATAATCAGAAGGCAGTGTAATCAGGCTTTCTTCCCCACTATCCAGTTATACAACCATGCAAATATCGCCCCACCAATAAAACCATCGACCAAACCCCATAGCATTCCAATAATACTCCCCAGAGGACTGATGTCGTAGCCACGGTATATTTGTCCGATTAGAGTAACATCCCCAGTAGCTCCTTCAAAGAGCATAATCCACCAAGTTACAAATAACAGGCACCCTCCCCACACCAGAGAGCAAGTTAGCGCAAAGGCCATGACATTGAATTTCATTTTCACACCTCCCGATAAAGATTACACTTATTTAGTATCGCTATGATATTTGGGTGTCAAGTATTAAATGTTACCTCTTGGAGTTGCATACAGTAACAAACTGATAATCACTAATACTTTTTGTGCCCTGCTGTTTGACATATGCTTGAAAACTGAAAGAAATTGTCTTACCTTCCCATATAAAATTTATGGGTGTTTTGAATAACCGCACCGGAACACCTGTCCTGTAGACCGGCTCCGGTGTTAACCAGGAGACAAGGAAATGCATTTCAAGTTGCTGCGTGAGCGAGATACCAAAGCTATCGATGCGCTCATTGATTCCTATGGTGGAGCAAAGGCAATTAACGAGAAAATCGCCTTAACTCGGGAATATGAGACAAGAAAGAAGATTGCTGCCGAAAAGGGCTTCGGAGAAATGCTCCAACAGGCGGAGAAACGGGCTGCAACTTTTCCCAAGGTTGATGATTTCATCGCCGCTGAGAATATCAAATCCGACAAGCCGGGAATCTGTACCACCCAAGTATCGGGATTTCAGGGTGCGTATGTCACAGCCGATTGCATCCGAAGATTGGCTGAGAATGGGAAGGTTCTCTTCCCAACTGAAATGATATCGGTGGTTGCTCTCACTGAGCATTATGTTTACAGCGGCGACCTGCTGGCTACCTTGGCTATGGCGGAGAATATTCTTGGAGCCAGCAAGTTCTGCTCCACTAACATGGTTTCCACCCCACTGCCAGAGGAACGATTCACTAAAGTAGAAAAAATCACCGGCGAAAAATTCGACCGACGGGATATTGGAGATGGCATAAGCCAATTAATACTCAAGAATATGGGGACGCCATTTGGTAATTTTGGAGGGATTGAGGTCGGAGATAACAATCATCTGGTGTATCTCGATGGTGTCACTCGTGCAGCCCTTGAAACCGGCGCCAATTTCTTTCTCAATCCGAGTTGGTCGACAATCGTGGCCGCCTGCTATTTCGCTCGCGAGATTCCGGAGATTAGCTTCAAAATCTCTATGTTGCTATCCATTCAAAATACTATCCAGTTACGAATGTTGATGAGCATCATTAAGGAATATCTGCGTGATGATGGAACCACACCGATATATGAAATCAACATCGGTAACGCTGTTAGTCCTGAAATCTTCCAACAGTGCTTTGAGGAATTGAAATCTTCCGGACTTCCAGATATCTCCCTTGCTGCTCATATGCGTATCAATCCTGACTTGGGAATAGAAGGTTTTAACTGGACAGAGAACGCCCACAAAGTACTTGATTCCGGCTGTAATTTGACTATCAAGTATGAGAGCGATGGCACAGCGCGTCCGTATGATACTATGGAAACATATTTCCTGCCTGATGAAGAACGCTATGAAAAAGCGGAATTGATTGGCGACGTTATCTATCACAAGTGTATCCGTTGCGACGAGGACGCTAAAGAAATAATGCGCCGCGGCCACGAGACCAGGTTCGCACAGATAGCATACAAGTAATAGCTTAGAGCAATGCAAAAGCTAATAAAGAAATGGGATGGTACTGCATACCCTGAGATGATTCGTGATTTACCCGAGGTTGAGCTTCCCTTTGAAGGTATTCGGGGCTGGTTGATTCAGGGAGGCCAACAGCAGGTTGTCTTTTTTGACATTCAACCAGTCGGGAAAGTCCCCCCTCATTCGCATTGCGCTCAATGGGGAATCATGATTGAAGGAGAGATGTCGCTGACGATTGGTGATGATACGAGGATCTATAGCAAAGGCGATTGGTACTTTATCCCTGAAGGGGTAGTTCACTCGGCCAATTTCCTTTCGCGGGTAAATGTTATTGATATCTTCGATGCTACAGATCGTTATCGTGTGAAAGATTGACCCTCGTGACAGCCTGGATGTTCTTGTATAGTTATTGTAGGGCAGAACCCCTTGGTGGTTCTGCTAATCCGAGGAGGCGGAACCGCTGAAGGGTTCCACCCTACAAGTCTGGTATTGCTGGTGTGTACAAATAGAAAAAGTAAAAGCAATGAACTTGGAGGAATAGAATAATGCGATTACTGTTGGTTGGTTTTGGGACAGTTGGCCAAGGGCTGGCCGAACTGCTATTGGAAAAAGAAAAGAGTCTGCTTGACGAATATGGTCTTAAGGTTGATGTGATTGGCATCTCCGACATGCTCAAAGGCAGTCTGTATAATGCCGACGGCATTGATCTGGCCGCTGCTCTGGAAAAAGCGAAATCGGGCGACAAAATTTCCGATTTGTCGGACAAATATGACGGAGATGCTCTTGGTTTAATTGCAACTGCTGATGCAGACATGATTGTAGAAGCAACTTATACCGACATCAAGACCGCCGAGCCGGCAACTTCTCATATTCGTGCAGCTCTTGAGAAAGGTATGCACGTCACAACAACAAATAAAGGCCCCGAAGCTCTTTTCTTTCACGACCTTGCAAAACTGGCCAAAGAGAAGGGCGTTCAGTTCCTCTATGAGGGAACGGTGATGAGTGGCACGCCAGTTCTGAATCTCATCCGCGAAACTCTGGCTGGATGTGACATATCCGAGGTCAAAGGAATACTTAACGGCACCACCAACTACATTCTCTCGGAGATGGAAGCTGGTCTGACTTACGAGGATGTTCTGAAGACTGCTCAGGAGCTGGGATATGCCGAGGCGGTGCCGGATGCTGATGTGTTGGGTTGGGATGCTCTGGCCAAGGTGACCATTATCGCCAATACTGTTTTCGGCGCTACCTGCAAACCGGACGATTTCCCATGCAAGGGTATCACTGAGATTACATCCGATGCTATTGCCGATGCCAAGAAACGCGGCAAACGTTTCAAACTGATCGGTAAAGTCTGGCGCGACGGCGATCAGGTAAAGGGCAGTGTTGCTCCCGAAGAAGTGGACCTGAGCCACCCCCTTGCGGGAGTTATGGGAGCCACCAATGCGGTGACAGTGACGACCGACGCCCTGGGCGATGTGACTATAGTCGGGCCGGGCGCAGGAAGAGTAGAGACCGGTTACAGCGCCCTGGTGGATATCATTCACGTGGGAGGTAAGCGATGAAGATGCTACTCGACGGCCAGTGGGTTGATCGCGACGATAAGATCGATGTTATAGAGCCAT
>QNAG01000355.1 GCA_003641415.1 Candidatus Zixiibacteriota bacterium
GGCACCGGACCATAAGTGAACAGGTGGCGCATCAGGGATTTCTTGAGCGACTTCGCCGCCGCAATGACCGCCCCGGTCTTCTCCTTCGCATCCTGTACCGCGGAGAGGACGGCGGCGATGCGGTGCTGTTCGGAGAGTGGGGGGAGGGGGATTAGATAGTTCTCCAAATCTGGCTTTTGAAGACTGGGAAGTGTTGTTTTAGCGTGTTCACCAGATAGGGGATTCAAAACCAGATAATTAAAAAGAAATGAAACATCAATGTCCTTTTTCCATTCCAAATAAAATGTTGTATCAGAGGGGTAACATGGTCTCAAAAATAACCATGCCTTACCTGCAGTTCCTTTTCTACCTATTATTATAGTCGGGTAATCTACAAGAGGACTTGTAGTACTAGAATATATACCACCTGAACCAACAACAGGTATGTTTCCAGTATCTTTTGGATTTGCTTTTCCGTATTTAACTTTAGCCACCTCTCCCAGCCTCACCACCTTCCATTCCTCCGGAATGCCGCATAGTTCGGTCGTCTTGAAGCCTTCGGGGATACCACTTTCGGACACTTTTAGATCCACCCCCTTGTACGATTTTGAAGTAATTCCTTATGTTTTTCCACAATCTCCTCAAACCTCTCAATTGAACCATTAAAGAAACTTGCTTTGAGCAACCCCCAATCTGAGCCTTGCTCAACCCCTGTGCGCACAAATTCAGAATTCATAATACGCCCGGTGTAGTGCCATCCAAACCGCCCCATAGGTGAGTATGATTCCTTTACAATATCCAGATAGGTCAGCGCCAGAAGGTATTCAAAGGTATCAAAAGTTTCCTCATATCTTGTGTCGTCGGGTAAGTAATCATGCAATGCAGGACGTAGCAAGTCAAAAATGTAGTTGTTGGCGGGAGTGTATTCGTGCTCAGCGTTTTGGCGGGGCATCCATTTATACGTTGATTCAAACACGGACCAGACATCGAGTCTTTCAATTGCTGGGTTTTCCTCGTTGTAGCGATAATCACGATATTTTGGTTCTTTCAAAATCGCTGCCAGATTGTGAAAACGCTTGGCTGCGATGGCACTGATGCCCGCGGCATACATAAGTAAAAGTGCGGGATAATATTGAAGATCGATCAGTACAACTTTCCCATCTCGTCTTGGTACTTGGGTAAGTCGTTCAATGCACCTCGTTAGCAGGTGAGCGTTCGCACCTGTATCATGATAGCTTAAAGCTGCCAGCATCGCCGCCAGTCGCTCCACAAGAGCTTCGTATTCGCGCATGCGCTGCTGGAAGACATCCTTAGTCAAACCATTAATCCGAGTGCTGAATCTTTCCGACGATAACTCCTGATAGACCCACTCTGTCTCTTCGTGAACCAAGTCATGCAACCTGATCCGGTGCCGGGGATCTGCCAAATACCTCTTCACGGTTGCAACTGCTACCGCCGTAGAAACGGGGTGAGAGAGTTCTAATTCTCGCAATGACTCAACTTTTTCCAGTAATTCTATAAAAAACTGATCGGCACTCCCAATAGGAATAACTTCTGCCCGTCGGTGCTGGATAATCTTTTTTGCTTCTTCAGTCGATTCTCCTTTAGCAAGCCAGAAAGTTGCAAAGCGACGCGTAGGAGAGCGTAAAATGGCATTCCTTAACGCTGTATCCCATGTGCCAGACCAGCCACATACAACAAGTCCGAATTCATCAAAAACTCGGTCAAGGAAGTTATTCAGTTCTTTAGAATAATTCGCCAGTTCCTCAGGGGTATTTTTGATGCGTGTATCACGATAGTCTCCATGTAATTTGACAACAACGCATCGAGAATGAACATATGGCACCGCTCCTTTTAGATCATCATCGGAACTAATAACATCAGGAACGATACCCGCCTCATCGAGAGCCTTTTCTATGAGTCGATCAAAATTAGTTGTCAGAATTATGCGGACATAACCAAGTTTAGCTATAGTAGCGATTGCCCGATGTGCAGGAGTCGGAATTTTTAACCCTTGTTCTCGTTCTTCTTCGGTTGGCTCGAAATAAGATCGCAGCAACGCCATGCGCTCCGATGATGTTGTGGTTAGCCGATCTAATAGCTTTGAATAGTCGGGGGCTTCACCAAAACTCTGCTGATACCAAGCCTCATGATCAGATATGGACTCCGCTCTTTCCATGGCAGCCACTCTGCAGATCAGATCCAGCACAATCTCCCAGCCTGTCGGAATGCCAGCAGCTCTCGACACTCCAGACCCGATCAAAAGAGCATAAACCCCCGGATTTGCATGCATTGACATAGCTAATTTTAACACAGGTTCATTTTTCATCTCATTACCTCCACCACTTTCGACAGGGCACCCAGTTCTGTCATTCTAAACTCTGGAAGATCATTCATCTTCCAATCTCCCAATGTTTTTCTACATACCGGAAAGATTGGGGCGGAACAAAATCGGGAATGGAAATTTTTGGATCGATTGGGTCTTCAAACACCTCTACATCCCCAATTCCAATTGCAAAACCTTTTTTGTGCCCTCCAAAATAACTAAAGAAC
>QNAG01000356.1 GCA_003641415.1 Candidatus Zixiibacteriota bacterium
GACAAATCCCACAAATTGTACATTGGCAAGTCCGAGCTTTCTCGCTTGCTCTTTCAGTCTATTTTCCTCTGGTCCCTTACCAGCAATAACAATCTTGAGATCGCTTTTTTGAGCCGCTTCCAGAAGGACATGCAATCCCTTGTAATATCGAAGAACCCCGATAAAAAGGAAAAAATTATTGCCAATCTCTGTCCGTACCTGCTCCAATATCTCTGGGTTTAAGTGTGGATAACTAGCGCGATTCAAACCGATGGGAATAATTTCAACCTTTTCTGCATAATGGCGCAGAGTATCACTACTTTTTAAATAATTGGGCGAAGTTGACACAATTTTATCGACCCGGGACAGAAAGCGGCTCATCAGTGGCTGATAGAGTTTCAGCAGTCCCTGCTGGCGGACAATATCTGAATGATAGGTAACAACAGTGGGCTTTTTCACGCGGGCACAAAAATGAAGGATATCAGCAAAGGGCCAGGGGAAATGATAGTGGACAATATCAGCCCAGCCTAGAAGCTGGCGAAAGATTACAATGGCGTAAAGTGAGAAACCACAAGAGGCAACTTCAAAGGTAAGGGGAGCGCGATAAACATCGGCCTCTGGCAAGTGAATAATCTTCGGGTGTGGGGCACGGCTTAAGCAAAAAACGCGACTATCAACTCCATATTGACGGGTATTAGTACAAATCTGGCGGATGGTTTCTTCTAGTCCACCCTGGGTGTCGGGGAAATAGGTTCTATAGACATGGAGCACCTTCATACTGACTAATCTCTTACTTTCCGGTAAACAGCCAGAGTTTGATCTACGCAGCTTTCCCAAGTGAACTTTCTGGCCTGCAAAAGACCATTTTGACGGGCTTTTGTCCGGAAGGTATCGTCCAACAACAATTTTTCAAGTCCGTTACGGATGGCATCAATGTCCTCAGAATCCACCAAAATGCCAGCAGCAGAAACGACTTCTGCCATTGCCGAATTTTCTGCAGCCAACACCGGGATTCCACTGGCCATAGCTTCAAGAGGAGGCAGACCGAAACCTTCATAATGGGAAGGAAAGGCGAACCCTCCGGCAGCGGAATAAATGCACAATAATTCGGATAAAGGCAAGTAACCCAGATAACTAAGCTCTCCTGCTATTTCAAGTTGCGATATTTGTGTTTTCAATTCACGACACTGCCACCCATGCCCTCCAACCAAAACCAACGGGAACAATCGCCGAACTTTGGTGGGTAAACACATATAAGCAGTAATTAATCCCTGGAGATTTTTTCGTGGTTCGAGCGTTGCAACTGCCAGCAGATACTGTCCAAATTTTAAGTGATATTTTTTCATAACAGCATGAACTTCAGCTTCGCTTCGTGGACAATATTGCGAACCAACACCTAAAGGAACGGCAGTAATACGGTCAGTTGAGACACCAAGAATGGAATTCAACTCATTTTTAACATACTGACAATCGGTAATGATATGTTCTGCACGATCCAAGGTTCTAGGGAACTCTCTCTCCATATAACGGATCCTCTCCCGAGGATGAAATTGGGGATAATGATAGAAGGAAAGGTCATGGACTGTTGTGATCGATACACCATCAAATGGTTTAAGGATATAGTTTGGTTCATGATAAATTCCATCACAAAGATGGCGACGAACTGCTCGTTTAAACATAACATTCGTCATCTTGCTTCGCAGCTGATAAGCACCTGGAATTCGCCTGACTATGCGTCTGATTTTCCCAAACTTACGATCTGGAGGGTCCGATATTGAGCCGGTCAGAAGGGGGGAAGAAGGATTAATTATTCTCGACTGTGAAAAACACGCGAGTTGACACTCAGCCTCTCGTTCCAGCAAACCCGCGACTAATTGCTGCGTATAACAACCAATGCCAGTCAAGGGAGGAATCAGCGAGTCAACGTTCATCAACACCTTCACTTAGACACCCTCGCTATGAACTTTAGCACGCCAGTCATCCAAGACAGCAACCAGTGTCTCTTCAAAACCGATCTCCGCCTGCCATCCAAGATGCTGTTTAGCCAAACCGGCAATACCAACTGCTAGAGGGATATCGGATGGGCGCATGCGTGCAGTATCGACTTCGACTTTAATCGATAATGAGGCTTGAGCTAGCAGGGAAAATAACAGCTCTTCTATTTTTTGAGGCACACCGGAACAAATATTCAGTACCAACCCCGTAGGAAGGTCAAATATATGCTCCAAGGCGAGAACATACGCCCGAACAACATCACGGACATCAAGAAAATCACGTTGTGCTTGAAGATTACCGACATGCAAAACTGGTGACTGGAGTCCAGCCTCAATACGTGCAATTTGGGCGGCAAACGAGGAGACAACAAACTCTTCACGCTGCCCGGGTCCAACATGGTTAAATGGACGCATTCGGAGAACATGTAACCCCCGAGATGCATACTGGCCTGCCATTAGATCTGCGGCGGCCTTACTGGCGGCGTAGGGATTCTGTGGTTGTAATAAGGCGTTTTCATCTAAAGCAATGCCCGCCTGAAATGATTTCCCATAGACCTC
>QNAG01000357.1 GCA_003641415.1 Candidatus Zixiibacteriota bacterium
CCCCTGGTGCCGAGCCGTGACTTCATGGTGAACAGGCAATTACCATGGATAGAACCTCTCATCTATCTAGAACTGCCAGAGCTTCGCCTGGCGCACGAACGGTGACATTTTATCTATCGTTTCCTTTTCATCACTCTCTTAAAGAATGAAATCCACCCCCCCCTCGTTGTTCCGAGGTTGTATTTTTTCCTTGACAATCTGACTGAATCAAAATATATTTAAAAAAAAGTACAACATGTGAACAACCTGGGGGGTACTATGCCTGGAAAAATTTACACTGCTAGCTTGAGTAGATCACAAGGTCGGACTGGATGGTCGGTTATTTTTCGCCATCCCATAAGAAGAGATGAAGCTACTGGCCAGCCCGGTCTTCGTATACGGAGGGGACTTAGTACACGCGATGACAATGAGGCAGATAAGTTGAAATTAGAATTGAATGAACTACTCGCTAATCCGCGATATTGGGATGTTGCAGCACGCCCAGAGGCCGAGCGACGTTTTGATCGCCGAGTTGTAGATATCTTCTACGACAAGATGGTCCCCGAAGAGACTGATTACTTTGGGCTCCGGAATCAAATTATAGCCTTACCAGAATCAAACGAAAGTGATTACCGCCACGTTTTGCTCCTTGGTACAACCGGAGCAGGGAAAACGACAATCGTTCGACAACTGATCGGGACAGATCCAAAAAAGGAACGGTTCCCTTCAACTTCCACAGCAAAGTGCACCATCCACGATACAGAAATCCTCCTTGATGAAGGCCCTTATTACCGTGCTGTTGTGACATTTGTATCCAGCGATGAACTTCGCGAATATTTAAACGAGTGTATATCTGCAGCTGTACTTGCGGCATATCGTGGGGCACCCGATGAAGAGGTTCTAAGGCGCCTCCTAAATCACGTTAACCAGCGTTTTCGTTTTAGTTATGTGTTAGGGAATGGACCTATAAGCGGTTTTGCTGAGTTTGATGATGAGGATGTGGACGAAGAGGAAGAGAACCAGGCAGATTATGAACCGGAATCACCAGAGGTTGATGAAATTGATTTGGGAATTACAAATGAAATTCTTAAATCTACGATTATAGAATTGCGAGATATTGCAAAAAAGCAAGGGGAAAAGTTAAAAAATGACTTGCAGGTAACTACTGAACCTGACCAACGAGTAGTTGACGAACTATTTGAAGAGGAGCTCGATAATCTCCTCCGAGAAGATGAAGCATTTAATGCGGTCGCTGACCAGCTGATGGATGAGATTGAAAAACGTTTTGATATATTGGAAAATGGCGAACTGAAATTTACAAAGCAAGGCTGGCCGATTCTATGGCAATATAAGACTCAGGATCGAAAGGCTTTTATTAAGGCTATAACTCGCTTCTCAAGTAACAATGCCCTTTTATTTGGTAGATTGCTTACCCCCCTTGTGAACGGCGTCCGTGTTGCTGGACCGTTCTCTCCCCTTTGGCTGGATGGAAAACAACCCAAAATAGTGCTGCTGGATGGTGAAGGACTAGGCCACACACCTAGATCCACGGCGGCCATTTCCACGGCACTTAGTCGTCGAATAGAAAAAGCAGATACAGTTTTACTAGTAGATAATGCCGTTCAACCGCTGCAAGCAGCTCCTGTATCGGTTATGCGCGAAATTGTCTCAAGTGGAAATGCATCTAAACTTCTTATGTGTTTTACCCACTTTGAAATGGTCAAAGGAGATAATCTTAGATCACAATCTGCAAGAGTCCAACACGTGTTGGCTTCAGCAGAAAATGTCTTAGCAGCCATAGGGGAAGAATTAGGGCCACTTGCTGAACGTACATTGCGCAAGCGCCTGGAAACAAACCTATACTTTTTTAGTGGCATAGATGAACGTTTGACTCATAAGAAAAAATCGGAAAAACGCACTATTAATCAATTCCATTTATTATTGAACGCAATTTCCACCATTACCGAACGACCCCAGAAGGCTCCAGCATGCCCCGTTTACGATCGTGCGAATCTAGTACTTGCTGTTAAGGCCGCTGCCGAAAACTTTCATAATGCTTGGCTTCCAATACTTGGTCTTAAGCCACTCCCGGGTATACATAAAGAACATTGGACACGTATTAAGGCACTTTCTCGACGACTCGCAACGCCAGGATGGAGTGATGAATACGATACATTAAAACCTGTGGCTGATCTACGGAAACAGCTCCAAGACCAAATTTATTTGTTGATACAGAATCCGGTTTCATGGGAAGGGGATGAACCAACGGATGACGAAAAACAACAAATTTATGAAATGCTTGCAAGTAATATTAGCAAACGTATGCTTAAACTGGCTAGCGAACGAGTTCGTATACAACGACATCAGGATTGGCAAAATGCTTATTACCAAAGTGGTAGAGGGTCAACATTTGAACGTGCAAAAATTATAGCCGATCAAGTCTATAACCAAGCAGCACCGGTTCCTGATGTGACACCATCTCCTGATCGTAACCAATTTCTTCGTGAGGTTAGCTTAGAAGTTGAGGAAGCTTTTGCTGAGGTGGGAGCAA
>QNAG01000358.1 GCA_003641415.1 Candidatus Zixiibacteriota bacterium
GCCATAGCACTGAGATACAATTCCGCCTTCTCGTCACCTCCGGCAATCATTTTCTCGACCTTGCGCAGGTCAGATTCCCCGATATACGCCATCAGTCCGGATTGTCGGGATAGTTTCGTCACCAGTTCTTTCTCGTTGTACTTGCCGGAGTAACACAACTTGACGAGCCCTCCGATCGGTAATGCTCCAGCCCGATCAGGTGAGAACGGTCCCATACCAAGAAGGCCATCGTTGACATCAATGATCTTACCCTGTTTGAGCGCCGCTACCGAAATGCCACCACCCATATGGGCAGCTACGAAGTTAGCAGTCTCAAGGCTTTTGCCTAATTTTAAGGCTTCCCGACGGCAGACCTCTTTGATGTTCAGAGCATGGGCGCGACACTTACGGGGGATTTCCGGCAAGCCGCTAACCCTGGCAACATCGGTGAAGTTGTCAACCGTGATGGGATCAGCTATAAGAGACGGGACATCAAATCGCTCACCCAAGTGAGCTGCTATAAGAGGACCAAGATTTGAAGCGTGATTGGAGTATTTCCCTGTCCGTACGGCCTCGAGCAGTTCATCGTTTATTCCATACGAACCGCCCTCCAATGGTTTCAGTGGTGCACCACGTCCAACTACAGCTTTTAACTCACCAGTCTTCAGATGAAGCGATTCAATCCAACTGTTGATGCCCGTCATTCTAAAGTCAAACTGGTCGGCAACGTTGTCGAATAGAGCCAACTCGTCAGCATCATGGCGGATGACTTCCTCGGACAGCAGGTTCTCACTGTCAAAGAGGGCTACCTTGGTAGAAGTAGAACCAGGGTTTATTATCAGTATCTTCTGAGCCATAGCCCTCCCCTACGCCTTCTTTCCGGCGAAGTTAAGCTGTTGACCACGTTCAAACGCTTTAAGGTTAATTTCAATAAATCGTTCTTTAACTCTTGATTTAATCGCCTCCAACCAAAGGCTGGTGTCAAAAGGAGCATACGTTGAAAGCACGCCCAACAGAATGGTATTGACCAAGCGGGTGTTCCCAAGTTCGGCAGCGATCTTATCGGCCTCAACTGCAATTACATTATTGGTCTTCTGTTTCATCTGACCAATGGAGTTGTCCGGGTATTCAAATGTCTTCGATGATGTTACGATGGCCGGTATGAGTGCGGTCGTAGAAACAATAGCAACGCCATCTTTTTTTATCCAGTCCAGGGCGCGGAGCCCCTCAGCCTGTTCGAATGCTATAAGAACATCGGCTTGCCCATACTCGATAGTCGGCGAATATACTTTCTTATCTATTTTGACATGCGATGATACAACACCGCCCCGCTGTGACATACCGTGTACTTCAGATTTTTTAACGTCGAGCCCGGCTAGCATGGCCACTTCGGAGATAATCTCGGAGGCGAGTAGAACACCCTGACCGCCGACACCGACAATAAGGATACTATATCTGCTATTTGGCATAATTACACTTCCTCCGTCACTAGTTTGCTTTCAAGCACAATTGCATCAACCGGACAAATTTGAGCACACAGTGAACAACCAGTACAGAGCGTTGTATCGATAATCGCCTTGGGATTGCCGTGCTTGTTGGTTTCCTCTGAAGCTGCAATTGCAGGACACGATATTTGAAAACAAGCTGAGCAACCGTTGCAAAGTTCCAGATCAACGACATAGGGTTCATCCATTATTCGCTTTGGCATCAGCACACAGGGACGATTGGTGCGGATCACCGACGGACCCTCATTCGCTGTCTCTTCCTTTATCGCAGTTAGGGTAGCATCGTAATCATACGGATCGACATCGCGGTAATTCTTTACACCAATCGCCTTGCACAGAGCGGGGATATCGACTTGGGACGTCGACTCACCCATGAGCGTGCGCCCGGTCGCTGGATGCTGTTGTCCACCTGTCATAGCTGTTGCGCTGTTGTCGAGGATAATTACCGTTACATTGCTCTTATTGTAAACTGCATCAATCAGACCAGTAATACCAGAATGTATGAAGGTAGAATCACCAATAACAGCTACGGTACCCTTCTTGTAGCCATCAACCTTTTCCATGCCAATAGCGTTACCGATAGAAGCTCCCATGCAAATACAAGAATCAAGGGCATTCAACGGCGGAAGAGCCCCAAGTGTGTAGCAACCAATATCACCAGTAACGGCAACCTTAAGTTTCTTGAGCACCATAAAAACACCCCGATGTGAACATCCGGGACACAGAACCGGCGGGCGGGGAAACATGTTCTCAGTGGCAGGAATCTCGGCTATACTAATATCTTTAAGCGCTCCTGCCTCTTTCAATCCTGCCGCCACACGTGCAGGTGAAAGCTCACCATGCACGCTGAAGTATTTCTTTCCTTCTACCTTTAACCCAGCAGCTTTGATTTGATCCTCGTAAAACGGCTCCAACTCTTCCACTACAATGACTCTGTCATGGCTGTTGATAAAATCGGCGATTTTCTTCATTGGAAGCGGATAGCTAAAACCGAGCTTAAGGTAATCAGCATCTGGTAAAACTTCTTTGGCGTATTGATA
>QNAG01000359.1 GCA_003641415.1 Candidatus Zixiibacteriota bacterium
CGCCATCAGCAACATTGCTCCAGAATGATTTTGAATATGAAATAAATTGTCCTTCACAATCGACAGCGACATCGTCTGTGCTGTCGGTAACTGCCCATTCATCCTTGCGCTCATTACCACAAAAACTCATATCTTTCTGTACTAATTTATATTTTTTCAGATTTCCAATCCAGCGATCACTGGTTGGTTTGAAAAAAGCCATATAAAGCCATTCGCCGCTTTGGGTCTTGTTGGCAGTATCTACCGAGATAACCGGAGCAACGTAAGAAGCGCTCTGAACTGCGAGCATTGCCAGTGAACTTAAGGCGTTGACCATTTGTTGACTGTTGTTCGCTGACAATGCAGTGCCGCCGCCATCAGCAGCAGTGTCGCCAAGAAGCGGCAGATCCTGGGCGAAACTTAAAGTGTGGGTGGTTATATTGTTATGGGACTCTTCGGGGTCAGTGATGGTCTGTTGGTATCCCGATGAGCGGAAGTTATGTGTATACATGTAGCGGGCAACATCATCGAGATAGTTATTGGGAGGTGTGGAATCTTGGGACGGATCTGCAGTCCAGCCGTCGCCATCGCTATCCGTAAAGGTTTTTCCGGAGATCCGGGACCAGCCGGTATCGGATGAAGGAAAGCCGTCTGATATGATGATTGTGAACTGACGTGAACATGCGTTAAAATTACTGTCACTATTATGAAAGTGTTTGAAAACATCCTGAAGTGATTCACCCAAAGGGGTGCCACCGTTGGCGTTGAAATTATCCAGTTTGCTTTTTATATTGGTTATCAACGTGTCGTCATTGCTGTAGGCCGGGTCTGTGAATGCTTGTTCAACTGCGGCACCGTTACCGCTATTAAAACGCAAAAGAGCCCAGTTTATGGTTCCTTTAGTGTCATCGACAATGTATTTAATAGCATCACGAACTGCGTCAATCCGGGTTCGCATTG
This sequence comes from Candidatus Zixiibacteriota bacterium, assembly GCA_003641415.1. Taxonomy (GTDB): domain Bacteria; phylum Zixibacteria; class MSB-5A5; order GN15; family FEB-12; genus B120-G9. Next base: position 940 of record QNAG01000359.1, read on the forward strand.
TATAGGATGTACCATCTGCAGATTCAGTTGCGTATTTGTAGCTGTCTATCTTGAATCCGTCATCCCTACCCGAGTTGTTGGAATGAAAAATAACAGCTATTTTGGAAGTGTCGTAAATATTTGAGTAGAAATCAAACCTATAATTATGGGTGGGTCTGTCAAGCACTTCTCCGCTGATCTTGTCCTTGATGATGAGGTAATCTGAGCTGTTTTTCATGTCGAGTGCGGCAAAGTGGAGCTTGATCCTTTTGGCATCGGCTTGGTTGATGGTTTTCCTCTTGTGGTGATAATTATTGGGATAGTAGTTTGTAGAATTATCCTGGATGTAATTGTCATGTGAGAGAATCGGGGTACCAAGATTTACGTTGATCCAGGTGGTCTCCACAAGAGGGATTGAGTGCTGGATCAAAATACGTTGATTATTGAGGGTGTAATATCCATCGCCCGGATCTGTATTGCCGTTGTCATAAAGGGTGTGGCTCATCATAAAGTAGACCCAGTTGGCACTGGCAAGAAACCAGACATCGTTGTCCTGATCTTCTGATTCATTATACAGGGTGCTGTAGCCGGTGTAGTGATAGCCCGGGGCCTGCATGATTCCGACAAAACCTTTATCGACCGTGGTGTTGTCGGGATAGGTCATGATGCCGTGAAGGTTGACTTTACGGTCGAGCGCCAGTGGGACTTCGTGTAGATATATCTCTTGATCATCACCGTTAAGTTTCAGGAGAGGTGTTTCACTGACTTCAACCCAGCTCCCATCTTCGATTTTGACCCCAGTTTTTATTATAGCATCAAAATTCCAGAGGTTTCTGTAATCGCCAGTATCTCCGGTCATCGTTATAGGGTTTCCGTCCTTGTATGTTACCGAAACACCGATACCATGGCCCTTGATCAAAACGACTTCATCCGGATCCATTGCTATGTAGTCCGCATGGGTTTCGTCGATATACATCTTGTAGTTGGGATTGTTTGTGCCGCTGTTACTTTGATTAAAGTCATAGGCGGTGAATACGCTGCTTTCGCAGGCATTTTTATAAATGGTTTTGTAGTCATAGGTGTTATCGTAAACGCCAATGCCCATACTGCCTGAGGTATCGAAGAGGATTGCGACATTAGGCCTTGGATTGGTAGCGTAGATATCTGTATCGAGGGCCAGGCTGGCAGTCGTCATGAAGCTTGAGATTGCCATGATTAAGATGGCAATTCGGACTATGGCTGATTTTGTTGTTGAAACCATGTTGCACCTCATATGATCTGAAATGTTTGGTTTGGAATTCAGGTTGCCATTTTATTGAAGTCCGGTAGCGCCGGCACCTGGTCCTACCTCTCTTTCTGTAGTTTTTACGCTTTTTTGGTTACGATTATTTCGTCGGGCATGGGTTTTAGTGGTGTAGAAATAATTTTTAAAAGCAGCTCCCTCAATCGAATAACCAGGGAGGTTGCTACGGTTGAAAAGGTAGCTGATTCGACTTCGGTACTTGGTTGTGGTTGACCCCGGCATGGTAGAATTACTGTTACCATCTTCCAGAACTTCCGGAGCTTGCGGGTTTTGCGGAGAGGGGCCATTTGTTTCAAGCAGGC
>QNAG01000109.1 GCA_003641415.1 Candidatus Zixiibacteriota bacterium
GCAATTGAGAACCCATAACAGGTGAGATAGGAAAACGACTCCATTCTGTTACCTATACCCATAGCGGCAGCTGCGACCTCACCATATTCATGAACGATTTTGATGAGGAACCAATACACGACAACAAATACTAATTGTTGACTGGCTATTGGCAATCCGATACGAACGATCTTTGCCATGTCACCGAAAAAGGGCTTTGTTCGGAAAACCCGACCAATATCAAACCCAAGCCCACCTCGCAACATGCGCAGAGTAATCCATACAACTCCTATGAAAACTGAAATTCCAGTAGCAAGCGCCGCTCCAGTCACACCCATAGCCGGTACAGGCCCAAGTCCAAAAATAAACAGCGGATCGAGCGCCATGTTTATCAACACAGTGACTATGCCAACTTTAGTAGGGGTTTTTGTGTCACCTGCAGCACGAAAAGTAGCATAAATTGTGTCCAGTATGAAAAAAAAGACTGCAATTGCAAAAGACAAACGCAGGTATGGAACTGCCTGGATAGTTGTATTAATACTGGTATCCATAAAATCAAGCATCAACGGAGTCAATACAATTCCGGACACTGAAAAGATTAGCCCGATTCCAACCGCCATGTTGAATCCCTGACGAGCATAGTGCGCAGCGCGAGCAGTGTCACCTGCACCAATATATCTCGCCACCAGAGCTGTTACACCGATACAAATAATTGAGATAAAAGCAAAAACTGTCCATATCACAACCATCGAAGAAGTAACAGCATCCTGTGCTGATGAGCCGAGCTTTCCCACCCAGAAGTAGTCCGTGATGGTCATAGCAAATTCCATGAACATGTTTAGCACTACAGGTATCGATAACGAAAATATTGTGCGTGTTATTGGTCCGCTGGTAATTTTGTCGGTCTGGGGCATAATCGGAAAGTTCTCAAAGAAAAAGGGACACCCTCCCCGCTACAGGGGTAAGTGTTTAAGCACCATCATCAATATTTTCACTGTCATGCGAATCAAATGTGTGTGAAGAGCGCATATTGGCAGGATTTTTTTCATCCTGTTTTAGTTCAGAATCTGGGGTAGATATCATCGTAAAAACCCGTTGTGGGAATGGAATTTCAATCCCTTCAGCTCTGAAACGCTTAAGTATCTGCTGACGCAGTTCGCTTTCAGTTCGATATTGAGTTTCTACATCAGCTACCCTGCAAAGTAAAGAGACATCAAGTGAGCTTTCACCAAAATTAAGAAAACGAAACTGTGGAACCGGCTGGTTTATTATATTTGTGTGCTTAGCAGCCTCATCAAGCATCACAACCTTGACATGTTCAATATCTTCCTTATAAGCAACTCCTACATCGACTCGGATTCTTGTCTCCGGTTCAGGGTAGGATAGATTATGAATTGTTGACTTTACTAGTTCTGCATTGGGTACGATGATAAGAGTGTTCTCCCGAGTGCGGAACTTAGTGGAACGAACACCAATTTGAAAGACATCACAAACTTTACCGTCGTCAAGTTGTAGACGATCACCTGTGCGGAAGGGACGGTCAATCATGATCACAAAACCGCCTATCATGTTGGCGAGTGTTTCCTGGGCTGCTAAGGCAATGGCTAACGATCCGACACCAAGAACGGTAATAAGGCCAGTGATATTTACCTCGAAATGATCTAAAATAACAAGAACACCGAGTAAATACAAAACAACCTTAACGCCGCGGTCAACAAGCGGCACAAACTCATCATCGACTTTTGTCTCAGTTCGGGAAGCAAGATTCTGTCCAAACCAGAGGACTAAGGTCGATAGTACACGCACCACAAGGTGGGTAATGATTAGAACTGCAGATGAAAACACTATCCCATCGGCGATTTTGAATAAGTTTTCATTCAGATAAGGCAGTTCACTGGCTTCGAAGTATTCAAAGAGATAACCAAACCCGAGAAGATATACCAGCGTGTAAGCCGGACGACGAATAGCTTTCAGTAGTTTGTCATCGATATCTGTTTTAGTTCGCGATGTCAATTGTTGTGCTACTACATACAGAATCAACCGTGCAAAAACAATGGCTATGACAGTACCAACAACAATAACTGCAACTCCGATCGGGAACTGCCAATTTTTGGAGACCGACAGGGAATCAAGTAACTGATTCATTAAACTCTTACCTTATGTCGAATGTAATACCTATTGTTTCAAACCGAGATCGAACACTTACCGTATCTGGATAAGCTGCTTGTGTCTCAGCGAAACTAAATGGATATATTGATCCTGTTCCTCTTTTGCCATTACGGTCACTATCAATGTAGGCTGTCATAAGATAGTCACCGGCAGGGACATCAATCCGAAAATTTTGTTCTTCTACTAACAGAGTTGTAATCTGTTGTTGACCCACTTTACGAAACTTCAGAACGACCGGAGACTTTTCCTGTCCTGAAATGTGCTTAAGAATCTGACCTGATATACTACCGAGAGAATTGTAGTCCAACGTTGAGAAATGATGTTCACTCAACGAATCCCCAAGGGCGTTACCACTACGATCAATAAGCTCAAACTCAGTTACGACCAGGCGGTAATTGTTGCCTTCGGATAGATTGGGAGAATAAAAACGAAGTCTGAAGGCGTCTTCCCAATCCCACTCAAGTTGAAGCAGGCTGTCTGGTTCCTCCTGCCACAGATAGAATGTCTCAGGTGTAAACTTGGTCGTGTCCAAAGGCTCAGAAAAGGTCATGCGTATTTCAAGATCATCCGGAAACCGGGAGCTCTGATCTGGTTCGAACATTACCAGAGATGGAGGAGTCTTATCCTCCGATTCTTTTACTACAACATCAGAGGATACCAATGCTACGGAAGCAGAATCATATTTTAGTTGTAGTTTATATTTACCCTCTACCAGATCAGGAAACACCAGAGTTAAATTGGAACTCTCCTCCGATTCCTCTTCAAGCAGTGAAAGCGCCTGATAGATTAAGGACGTGTCATTAAGCAATGTGATTGATGTTTGATCCAGATGTTTGCTAAACCAATCCAGTGGAATCTTTCTGGATAATCTAACCCTGATAAGACGATTAGAAGTGTACGTTGCTGAAATAATTTCCGGCTTTAGTGTATCCTGACTTGTCATTGATAGGCGGAGATCATCCAAAGACGTTTCTCCTCCCAATAGAATAGGTCGATCAGTGACGGCAAATGCTTCGCGGGAAGGGTTAAATAGTTCGTCACGGTTTTTATCCTCAAAGGCTACAAGCCGGAACTCCCTCGGTGGCAAGTAATCAAAAACAAAACGGCCATCTGAATTCGTCTGAGTCAGATAGGCTGGAATCAAGCTATCATAAGCACTTGAGTCAGTGAGAGCAGCTAAATCATATAAGGCAACATAAAGGCCGGGTTTTGGTGATTCGTCAGAAAATACAAGTCCTTTAATCCGACCTGTGTCGAGTGATGCACCGGTACTAAAAGCAATAATTCCTGCACTGTCGAGTTTGTTCTTGCGAAGGTCAGCAATACCAGCGCTAGCCGATACAATATAAGTCTCATTAATGTTGAAACTACCAGCAAAGATTATTTCAAGCCTATCGCTTTTCCATTTCAATTTCGGCTTAATAATAGGTCGTGGCGAAACAAAGACAGATTGTCCGGTCTGAGGAGGATTGACTCTTTCTGAGAAGTATAGCACAATCCGATCACCGCAGGGAACATTGACCGAACCATTCGCTGGTTCTGATCCAATTATGTACGGTTTTACCTTATCCTCTTCGCCTCCGGGAGGGGAAGCAATTTCAGCACAGCTTATGAAAATAAACCACAGAAAGATAAAGATGCCGAGGGATAAGATATATTGGTTCAGGAAAACCCTATATTGACTCACGGGCTGACCTTGGTTCTGATCACTTCGTTTTCCGGATCTAGTTCGAGTGCTTTCTCCCACCATTGTTTTGCCGCCGCAGAGTCTCCTGTTGCTTGATACGTATCACCTAAATGGTCGAAAATTGTTGGGTCGCTGTCAAGTATAACTGCACGCTTGAGGTAGATCAGTGCTTTTTCGTAGTCTTCAAGGCGATAATATACCCAACCGTAGCTGTCAAGATAGGCTGCATTGTTGGGATTCAGTGTTACTGCTCGTTCAATCAAATCACGAGCGTAAGAAAGACGTTTTCCCCGATCTGCCAGAGAATAGCCCAGATAGTTCATAGCCTGGTGGTTCTCAGGATCGCGCTTCAACAAATTCTCAAAAGTTTTCTCAGCATGATCGAACTGACCATAACGTTCATAGGCTGTACCTAAAGCAAATAGCAATGATAATTTTCCCTTCTCATCAACAACATGCTCTAATCCTGATAGATAAGCTTTAATTTCAAGCTCCCCCTGGTCCAATTTCCAATAGGCAAATCCTAGATCAAGCCAGCTTTCAAGTTCAGAAATAGATATTTCAGCAACTTTTGAAAATTCAGATACAGCTCTTTGTGGGTTATCTTTCATAAGAGCAATGCGACCAAGAAAGCGATGGTTAACGAGGCTGTTGTCTCCCCTTTCAACAAGTGATGTAAAAATCGAGTCAGAAATTGTGAGTGAATCAGTATAGAAATAGAGTACGGCCAGATGGCGAGTAGCATCGACATCACCCAAGGTCAGGTCGACTTCGCTAATAGCATAAGTCAAAGCGGAGTCAAATTGCTCCATATGCATATACTGGTTTGATAACAGGCGGTGTACCATGGGGTTGAGCGGTGCTACTTTATATGCTTCTTTAGCAATAGATAGGCCCTTACTCAAGCTATCTTCCTTACTATACATTTCTCCAAGCCAGATCCGGGTCAGAATATTTGTAGCATCATCTCGCAATTCGAGTGACTTGAGATAGGAACGTTTGGCCTCTTCATCTCTTTTCAACAGACGATAAGTTCCTCCCTGCTTGCGCCACAAGCGATAATCTTTCGGGGCTAATTCAAGTGCTCGCTGGTACCAAATTAGAGCTGAGTCATATTGGTGCTGTATAGTGTGTATGTCCCCCAACCTTACGATCGCAACCAAATTTGTCGAGTCACTATTAATCTCTATCGATTTGCGAAGTGACTCTTCAGCATCTACTGGTCTATTCAAGTCCCATTGTAACTCTCCAAGCTCATACCATATTCGTGCATTCCCGGGATTAATACGTACCAGGTGCTCATACGCCCAGACAGCTGAATCGGGCAAACCTAATAACTGAAAAGAACTAATCAGATAGGAATATCCCGAAAAATAGTTACTGTCAATTTCAACTGAATGGCGATAACAGAAATGCGCTGAGTCTTGTTGTCCTGTAGCACGGAATATTGCACCTCGCAACATCCACGCCGGGCTATCTTCAGGCTTAATCGACACCAATGCCATCAGGGCATCATCAAAGTGCTGCATCCGATACAATATTTCCGCAAGAGAAAAACGAATTTCGTATGAATCAGGATAATACTTTAACGCCTTGCGATAATTTTCCGCAGCCTGGTAGAGCAACCCGGCAGATTCAAATATAGCGGCATTGGAGAAGTGGTAAAATGCAACCTCGTTAATTTTGTAATCGGATGATACCAGTTGGATTGTGTCAGTTGACATTTGTCTGCTCGGTTTATTAACATCAACTATATTTCGCCTAACCACTTCAGACGAACAGCCCATGAGCAATATCAAACATATCAATAGCAATGGAGTGGAAATTTTTTTGATCACGCTTTCCTCAATAGTACATTTATTAATGTCTGTTACACTTGTAACGACCAAAGGTGCCCATCAGACTACCGGCAAAGTTTCAAAAACCTGCGTTTGCCTACTTTGAGAATCTTTTCCTCATCAACAGCCACAACAAACTCACAATTCGGATCGGTGATTTTTACCCCATCGATATAAACAGCACCTGCTGTGATTAACTTCCGTGCTTCACTGTTTGATTTAACCAACCCTGATTTGGCCATTAGACCTACAAGGTACAGCTTGTCCGGATCAAGTCCCCAATTTTCAAAATTATTGACACCAACCTCTGGAATCTCGTCTGGTAACTGCCCCTTAGCAAAAACACGCTCGAATTCCTCACGGGCGGTTTTACCTGACCCGGAAGAGTGATACATATCAACAAGGTGCTCAGCCAAATCCTTCTTTATATCCATAGGATTGATATCCGGTTGAGTCAGACGCTGTTTAATATCTTCAAGTTCCTCTAATGCAACATCCGTAGTCAACTCGAAATAGTTATATATCAACGTATCTGGAATCGACATAGCCTTTCCAAAAATCTCCCTTGGAGGTTCGTCAATAGCAATATAATTACCAAGTGATTTTGACATTTTATTCTCACCGTCTAGACCAACGAGTAACGGCATTGTCAACACACACTGGGGTTTTATACCATAAGCTTGCTGAATCGTGCGTCCAGTGAGCAGATTGAATTTTTGATCTGTCCCGCCTATTTCAACATTGGCTTTAATTGCTACTGAATCGTAGGCTTGCATCAAGGGATAAAACAACTCATGGATGGAGATGGGAATGCCACCTCGAATTCTCTTTTCGAAATCATCACGCTCCAGCAATCGGGCTACTGTGAATTTCATAGCCAGTCCCATGACATCATGGAAACTCATTTTTTTGAACCACTCACCGTTGTAGTGAACTTCCGTTAGCGATTTGTCCAATATCCTAAAGAATTGCTGCTGGTAGGTATCAGCATTTTTCATAATCTCATCATAGGTCAATTGAGGCCGAGTCGCAGATCTACCTGACGGATCACCCACCATGCCTGTGTAGTCGCCTACTATCAGGATTATCTTGTGTCCCAAATCTTGAAACTGCCTGAGCTTGCGGATACCAACCGTATGACCCAGATGAATATCCGGAGCGGTAGGATCAAATCCCTGCTTGACTCGAAGAGGACAATTTTCTGCAATGGCGTTCCTTATGAGTTCTTTGAACTCGTCCTCAGGGAGAACATCCACCACCCCGCGAGTAATCATTTCCCATTGTTTTTCAAAGTCTTTATTCACTGATGTTGTGGTAGTCAACGATTTTTTCTCCAATATATTTACATCTTTGTCGAATTATCGACATATAACTGATGAAGATTGACTCTGTCCGGTTATCTGAAACCACTGATGATTGCCGGAATTTATCATCTCTTCATATAATTAAGTGGCTTGGCTATGTGGGAACAAGTCTGAAGTTGTTTTATCTTGACCTTTTAGAGCTATTTTTGAAAGATTTATTCCTATGAGAAATTCTGTAAATCAGACTCGTTACAGGCGCGGATATCTACGAAACAGTATTCTTATTATTGTAGGTTTGCTTTTTATTCTAACTTGTATTATAGGATACAAGACGTACAAAGTTTATCAATCTGACCTTCCGTCCTTCGAACAACTTCATAACATCGAACCCAGTCTGAAAACAAAAATCTATGATCGTAACGGAATACTTCTTAAAGAATTCTACAGCGAAAATAGGTCGCTGGCTCCTTATCGAGATTTACCAGAACATCTGGTTCAAATGTTGCTTTCTTCAGAAGATAGGAAATTTTTTGACCATTGGGGCATTGATGTCAGACGGGTTTTCGTGGTCGCAGTATCTAACATGATAAGATGGCGAATATCCGCTGGAGCTTCCACAATTACCCAACAGTTAGCTCGAATGCTTTTCCTTAACCGTAAGCAGACTTTTGAACGAAAGTTCAAGGAAGCCTTAACGGCAATTAAACTTGAGCGGACATATTCCAAAGAAGAAATCATCGAAATGTACCTAAACCAGTACTATTTCGGGCGCGGAGCATATGGTGTGGTTGCTGCAGCCAGAGCATTTTTTTCCAAGTCCGTATCAGAACTAAACATCAACGATTGTGCCATCCTGATTGGAATGCTCAAGGCTCCAAATACTAATTCTCCGTTCAACCATCCTGACCGAGCATTGAAAGCACGCAACAGAGTGTTATATTCGTATTATACTTTTGGGCGTATTTCTAAATCGTTCTACGATTCTCTATCAGCAGAGGAGCTGATTATAACGCCACCAAAAGAAAAAGCTGGCACAGCTCCCTATTTCACCGAGACTATCCGCCAGTACATATATGACCGCTATGGTGAGAATCTTCTATATTCAGGCGGGTTGAAAGTGTTCACTTCACTTGATGTTGGTCTTCAGCAAATCGCCGAAACAGCTGTTGCTAAGAAGGTTGATTCGCTTCGGGCCAGGATTGAGCGACGCTATCCACTGGATAACCCTCATTACACAGAAGTTATTCCCGATACAGTCGACGATTTTGGTCGTCCAGTACGACAATATAAAAAGGTTCAGGGGGCATTTATAGCCATCGACAATTCCAATGGTGACATCTTAGCGATGGTTGGCGGACGATCTTTTGAAGAAACGAAATTCAACAGGGCAATTCAGTCAACGCTACAACCTGGCTCTGCCTTTAAACCTTTCATTTACACTGCCTGTATCGATAACGGTTTCCGAACTACGGACATCATTGACGATCTCCCCATCGTACTGAATATCCCTGGCGCTAAACAGTGGCGTCCCCATAATTTCGACAACAAATTCATGGGACCAATAACACTTCGGGATGGTATTCGCCTGTCGAGGAATCTTATCTCCGTACGTCTCCTGCTCAAGATCAACCCCGAACAGGCCATATTTTACGCCCGTCGCATGGGAATCACAACCCCTCTTAAACCGAATCCCTCACTTGCGCTTGGAACAGGTGAAGTTAAAATGATCGAACTTGTCTCTGCCTTCTCAACATTTCCA
>QNAG01000110.1 GCA_003641415.1 Candidatus Zixiibacteriota bacterium
GATCAAGAAAATACCCGGCAATGAATACCGCTGCCAGTCCTTTGGAAATATCTCCAACGTAAACCCAGATTGCTGCTTTATAACCAACAACGCGACCGACGTTGGTAGCTCCCGTGTTACCCGACCCATGAGAACGAATGTCCTTTACACCAAACAACTTTGGAACCAGCAAACCAAACGGAATTGCCCCCAGCAGGTAGGCAATGATTATTGGCAACAGATCGAGCATCGGGTTCCTTTACGGATCAAAGTTCTTTCGTAGGTCAGGTTGCTTGCAACCTGACGATTGCGTCAGGACCACGAGGGTCCTGACCTGTGCAGTCTGGAATTACAAAGAGCCTACAAGACTTCAGACAAGTTGAACAACCGTTATTCAGCAACAGTTGAATCTTCCGGAATAAAGATTGAATCAATTATCTCCGGTTCTGCTACCAATTCCGCCAGATCCGGATACATATCAACCATCGATTCAACGAACTGTTGTGTTTCATTGGCATCAACAAGCTCATCGGTTACAATTGGTTGCAACGCTTGCATGAACATACCGATATTCTCAGCTTTCACCTCTTCGTCATTTTTCAGCTTTTCAACGAAGGCATCCGTAGCAGCAAATACCGAAACCGTGTCAACTCCTTCGGCTGGGTTGGCAGCAATCATAGTCCTGACACCTTGTACCATCGTAACTGCGCCATAACGAGCCAACGCATCTTTGTTCATCCAACAGGTTACACCCCCAATGATAACCAAGAGCAATAAAACACCAGCTACAATAAGACCTATCAGGCAGCCTTTAGACATCCCTTTCTTTTCAATCTGCTCCGTCATTTCAACCCACTTTCGAGTTAGCAACTTATAGTTTGTCTTTATACTATTCTATTGCACTCCAATGCAACCACTTCACTTAAGAAGTTAATGTTCGAGTTTAATTGAGTATAACAATCAGATGATTCTGTGGCAAGCGAAACAAGGTCACCCCGAACAAATCAGTTAACCTGGCAGGGATTCCTTAATCCGGAACCGATAAAGGGCTTCAGGCTACGAAACTGTTGAAGGATTTCAGCCTACGAAAATATAGGGATTAATGGAATAAGATCAGAGCCAGTACCAGTCAATCATAAGGTCCCCAATCCATTAGCCATAAAAAAGGCTCACCTAACCAGTGAGCCTGGGAAAATTATTTATATATCGAAATGTAAGGCTGTTTATTTCTTCGTTACTTCAGCCTTTTTCGATTTTTTCCCCTTCTTGTCGGTTTCGATCTTGGGTGGAGGAGTTAGAAGTTCCACAACCGACATTGGAGCACCATCGCCACGACGAACCCCTAACTTCACTACGCGAGTGAAACCGGAATCTCGATCCTTAAAATGGGGTATAATCTCATCGAATAATTTCTTGTGAACAACTTTCTGACGAATAATTCTGGCAACCTGCCGTTTGGATGCCAGTGTATCCTTTTTAGCTGTAGAAATTAACCGATCAACTACCGGACGTAACGCCTTAGCCTTAGCATCAGTAGTTCTGATTACCCGGTGCTGCAATAACGACATAGCCATATTGGCCAGCATCGCTTCACGATGCGACTTGGTTCGTCCAAGCTTTTTTACTTTATCCCGATGTCCCATTTCTTTTCACACAATCTCAGGTTTGTGATTCAACATACTTGGACACGTCCATACCAAACGATAGATTCATCTCCTCGAGAATAGTATTAATCTCATTGAGGGATTTGCGCCCAAAGTTACGGTACTTAAGCATCTCTGATTCGGTCTTTGTTACCAAATCTTGAATAGTCTGTATATTTGCGGCACGAAGACAGTTCGACGAACGCACCGATAGTTCCAGCTCATCAACACGTGTATTGAGAAGATTGCGTACCTGCAGAGTTTCCTCGTCTTCCTCAATTTCATCTTCCACCAACACTTCTTCATCCAAATGTATAAACAGCTGAAGGTGATCCTTGAGAAGTTTAGCTGCATAGCTAAGGGCATCCTCAGGGGTAACAGCGCTGTTTGTTGATATTTCCATAATCAACCGGTCATAGTCTGTTCTCTGCCCCACACGAGTGCTCTCAACATGATACGAGACCTTGGTTACCGGAGAAAAGAGAGAATCAACAAAGATAGTGCCTACAGGAGCATCAGGACGTTTGTTCTGCTCAGCCACATTGTAGCTTCGTCCGGAATCAATATCCAGTTCCAATTCAAAATCTACATCCTCAGTTAATTCACAGATATGTAGATCAGGATTGAGTATCTCAATTTCGGGGTTTGCCTCGATATCTGCTGCAGTGAGCTTCCCCTTGGAATTGGCCCGCAGGGTGAGGGTACGTATATCATCACAATGCGTTCTGACATGGATATTCTTTACGTTTAGTACAATTTCGGCTACATCTTCATAGACACCACCAACAGTGGAAAACTCATGAAGACACCCTTTAATACGTATAGATACTACAGCTGCCCCCTGAATGGAGGACAACAAAACACGGCGCAACCCATTACCGAGGGTAGTACCGTAACCTCTTTCGAGGGGTTCAATAATAAACCTGGAATAGTTTTCAGTCGCCGACGATTGATCAATAACGACTTCTTTCGGCATTGTCAGTGCTTTCCACTTCATATTGAGAAAATACCTCCAAGGGGATGCTTCATTATTTGGAGTACAACTCCACAACCAGCTGTTCGTTGACCGTTAGCGGAATTTCTGTCCTCTTGGGAACTTCGAGGAGTTCACCCTCAAGACCAGCCTTGTTAAGCCGAATCCAGGGATACTCATCGCCTCTTCCCACTTCCTTAAGGGCAGCATGTATTATATCAAGATTTTTTGATTTATCTTTGATTTTAATTACTTCACCAGGCTTAACACTGTACGCTGGGATATCAACGATACGACCTCCGACGGTCACATGACGATGTCGCACTAATTGGCGAGCAGCCTTACGGGAAGGCGCAAAACCCAATCGATAAACGACATTATCCAAACGGAGTTCCAGCATCTGTAGAAGAATTTCACCTGTCACACCGCTTTTACGGTCAGCTTTCTTGAAGTAGTTTCTAAACTGCTTTTCCAGAACACCGTAAATGCGACGGATTTTCTGCTTTTCTCTCAACTGCACCCCATAAGGGGATATTTTCCGGCGTCTACTCTGGCCGTGTTGACCTGGGGCATACTGTCGCCGCTCGATTGCACACTTATCAGAAAGACAGCGAGCACCCTTAAGAAAGAGCTTCTCTCCCTCACGCCGACAAAGTTTGCAGTTGGCTTCACGATAACGAGCCATTCAGTCTCCTATACACACTTAAATCGCTAATTCCTAACATATCACACACGGCGTCGCTTGGGAGGACGGCATCCGTTATGTGGAATTGGTGTTACATCTTTAATAACTGTAATCTCAAGTCCCGCAGCTGATAGAGAACGAATAGCTGCTTCGCGACCAGACCCCGGACCCTTAACCCACACCTCAACCCGACGTAATCCCATATCCATCGCTTCCTTAGCGGCATTGGTCGAAGCTTGCTGGGCAGCAAATGGAGTTGATTTTTTTGAACCCTTAAAACCAACCCGACCGGAACTACCCCACGAGATAGTCTTTCCGTTAGTATCTGCTAAAGTTATAATTGTATTATTGAAAGTAGATTTCACATGGACAATACCATTAGCATCAACCTTGCGCGATTTCTTACTAGACTTACCTTTTTTCTTAGCATCAGCCACTTATCACCTCAAAACAAGCTGGGGGGTTATTTCTTACCTACCGGTTTTCTCTTAAGACCACCGATTGCCCGCTTCGGTCCCTTTCGGGTACGGGAATTTGTCTTTGTTCTTTGACCATGGACGGGTAAACCACGTCTGTGTCGAAGTCCGCGATAGCTTCCAATATCCACCAAACGCTTGATATTCATCTGTATCTCACTACGAAGATTACCCTCCACATCGTAGTCATTTTCGATAACCTTACGCAGTTTGGTTACATCCTCATCCGAGAGCTTATTAACCCTCAAGTCGGGATCAATTCCGGTCTTCACTAGAATCTCATCAGCCCGAAAGGGACCAATACCAAAAATATATCGCAGCCCAATCTGAATACGCTTGTCCTTGGGCAGGTCAACACCAGCTATTCTGGCCAAATCACTCTCCTTATTCTATTCAACAAAAAATATTTTCCTAACCTTGGCGCTGTTTATGACTAGGGTTGCGTGAACAGATCACTCTAAGAACACCCTTACGCTTAATAATTTTACAATATTCGCAACGCTTCTTGATTGCTGTACGAACCTTCATAGTTACCACCATTCAACCGCAGCAGGTAAACCTACTTGTAGCGGTATGTTATACGTCCTCGACTCAGGTCATAAGGCGACAGCTCCATAGTAACCTTGTCTCCTACCAGAATCTTAATGAAGTGCATCCTCATTTTGCCTGATATATGCGCCAGTACTACATAACCGTTGTCTAATTCCACTTGGAACATGGCATTAGGAAGAGTTTTAATCACTTTACCTTCAACCTGAATTGTTTCTTCTTTAGCCATATTCTCTTTATGCTACTGTCAATATTATCGGATCGCTATCAGTTATAACGATAGTATGCTCAAAATGTGCCGAGGGTTGACCATCAGCGGTTACTTCCGTCCATCCATCAGGCATTGTTTTTACATTTTCAGTACCCATATTTATCATAGGCTCAATAGCTATGACCATACCTGTCTTTAGAATAGGCCCATCATCAGGGAAACCAAAATTAGGGACCTGAGGTTCTTCATGTAGCTGGCGTCCAACTCCATGTCCGACCAAACAACGCACTACACCATATCCCCGACTTTCCGCTACTTGCTGTATAGTCGAAGATACAATACCTAATTTATTACCATCTCTGGCCTTATCAACTCCTGCCATCAATGATTTCTTAGTCCAGATCATAAGTTGAGCTTTAGCTTCAGAGACCTCACCCACTGGGTATGTTCGGGCAGAGTCACCATAGAAACCATCCACGATAGAACCGACATCAACCGAAACAATCTCCCCGGTCTTTATAACTCTCCTACCCGGGATACCGTGCACCACCTCTTCATCTATAGAGATGCAAGCTGAAGCCGGGAAACCCTGATAACCCTTAAACCCAGGCACTGCACCCTGAGAGCGAATGTATTCCTCGATAAGGCGGTCCAGCTCAGCAGTGGTCATACCCTCAAGGTCGATTTCAGCGACCATATCGAGGGTCTTAGCTACTACTTGGCCGGCTCGACGCATAATCTCGATTTCTTCCTTGTTCTTTATCTTAATCATATCAATCACAACTTACTACTTTTACAGTACCACCTTCAGTAAATCATCAAAAACAGCCAAGGGTGACTTCTCTCCTGCCACCTCTACAAGTACTGATTCTTTCCTATAGAAATCTTCAATAGGCTGAGTTTGCTTCTTGTAAACAGCAAGACGATTTCTCACTACAGATTCTTCGTCATCCGGACGCCGCTGTAGCTTTGTTTTGTCATCATCGCATACCCCATCAACTTTTGGCATATTTGATGGATAGCTATATGTCCTCTGACATACAGGACAAAACCAACGTCCCGAGAGTCTGCGAACTACTTCTTCATCAGAGACTTGCAGGAGAACTGTGGCTTCCAAAGTCATGCCGTTCTTCGTGAACATCTCTTTAAGGCTCTCTGCTTGAGGAACGGTACGCGGAAAGCCATCCAGAATAAAACCATCACTGAGTTCGCCAGCGTTCACTTTTGACTCAATCAGTTCAACCAACAAATGATCCGGTACTAATTCACCTTGTTCCATATATTCTTTTGCCTGCTTACCGAGATCGGTACCTTCCTTGACCGCATTTCGCAGCAAGTCGCCAGTGGACAAGTGTAAAATTCCAAGCTCCTTAGCCAATTTCACGGCCTGTGTACCTTTTCCTGATCCCGGAGGGCCAAGGAAGATCATATTTCTTATCACATCGACCTTCCACGAATCTTACCTTTTTTCATAAATCCATCATAATGGCGCATCATCAAATGAGACTCTACCTGTTGCAAGGTATCCAGAGCTACACCAACTACGATTAGAAGTCCTGTACCTCCAAAGAAGAAATTCACATTGAACTGTCCAATCAACACCCAGGGCAGAATAGCTATAGCCGCAAAGAATATTGCACCCGGGAGAGTAATCCGCGTTAAAATCTTTTCTACATACTGCGAGGTGTTTTTCCCTGGACGAATACCTGGTATATATCCACCGTTTTTGCGCATATTGTCGGCAATTTCCATAGGATTAAAGACAATAGCAGTATAGAAATAGGCGAAGAAGATAATTATAATTCCGTAAATCATCGAATACCACAATCCTCCCGGCGCCAGCCAAACCGCTACCAAGTTTTGCACCCAGTCGACATGAGGAAAAAGTTGAGCGGCTGTTGATGGTAGAAACATAATAGACTGAGCAAAGATAATCGGAATCACACCAGCAGAGTTAACCGAAAGCGGCAGATGTGTGGAAGCTCCACCAAATACTTTGCGGCCAACTACCTTCCGGGGATACTGCACCGGCACTCGGCGCTGCGCTCGAGTAACCAGGATAACTGCAGCAATTACCAGAAGCATCATTGCCAGCATGGATACACTAATGATAAAATCACGGCTTCCATGCCAGACCAGCATCGTTTCCTGAATAACCGCATCTGGGAAACGAGCAATAATACCAATGAAAATAATGAGCGATATGCCGTTGCCTATTCCACGTTCGGTGATTTGCTCACCTAACCACATAATGAATATAGTACCACAGGTAAAAGTCAAAATTGTAAGCGGTATAAAGGCTGCTGTATTCATATACACAGCAGAGACACCAGAACTTGCCTTAATAGTCGTTAGATAACTTGCCGTACCCCAAGCCTGAAGAGCAGCAATCAAAACAGTCAAATAACGAGTATATTGCGTGATCTTGCGACGGCCTTCTTCCCCCTCACGTTGCAACCGTTGAAGGTAGGGAACCACTGCACCCAGGAGTTGCAACATAATTGAAGCAGAGATATACGGCATTATGCCAAGCGCAAAGATTGCTGCCTTGGCAAACGCTCCACCGACAAACAGATCAAAAAGACCAAAAATAGTATTACCCGCCAGGGCAGAAGCCAGTATACTCCCATCGATACCAGGAGTGGGAATATGACCACCAATCCGATAGACGACTAAGAGAGCAAGGGTATAGAAAATCCTTTTTCTTAGTTCTTCGACCTTAAAAATCGACCTGAAGGTTTCTAACACTAAACCACCTCGGCCTTTCCTCCGGCCTCTTCGAGTTTGGCTTTTGCTGACTTACTAAAGACAGCAGCTTTGACCGTAAATGCTTTATCAACATTGCCATTACCAAGAATCTTAACTGGAACGTTAGTTTTCTTCACTAACCCAGCCACTTTCAGAATCTCAACATTAATTTCACCGGGTTCGCACTTGCGATTGAGATCGGCAAGATTAACAATCTGAAACTCTTTCTTGAATATATTTGTAAAACCAAATTTTGGTATGCGACGATGCAATGGCATCTGTCCACCTTCATGCCCCGCGTACTTTTTATAACCACTACGCTGGCCGGCTCCAGTGTGACCACGTCCAGATGTTTTTCCCCGACCACTGCCGGTACCATGTCCCAGTCGTCTGCGGTTCCTCTTGGAACCCGCGGGTGGTTTTAAAGTATGAAGATCCATATTAACCTCTCACCGACCTCAGTCTATTTCTTCTACTGTCACCAAATGCAGGACAGCGCGAACCATTCCCCTTATCTGGGGAGTGTCATTATGCACCACTGTCCGATGCAATTTCCCAAGTCCAAGCGCTTTAATAGTTCGCTTCTGCGATTCTATTCGATCAATGGTGCTTCGAATCTGTGTTATTTTCAATTTGGCCATCAGTGACTATCCTCTATCAAACAAACGCCTTCCTCAGCTTTCCTGACGTTCCTTGAGTTCTTCTTCTCGCGTACGCAGACGGGCGAGCCCGTTCATTGTAGCCTTAACTATATTGTGAGAATTACGACTTCCCAATACCTTGGCTAAAATATCCTGAACTCCAAGCGATTCCAGGACCGCACGCACCGGACCACCAGCAATTACACCCGTACCGGGTGACGCAGGTCTCATAACCACCGTTGTAGCACCAAAAACGCCATCGATACGATGGGGAATTGTACCTTTGATAAGGCTGATATTAGTCATAGAGCGACGGGCAACTTCAGTACCCTTGCGAATTGCATCCGACACCTCCGGCGCCTTACCATGACCAATCCCGACCTTTCCCTTCTTGTCACCAACAGCAACCAAGGCAGTAAAGCTGAATCTTCGTCCACCTTTAACCACCTTGGCTACGCGTTTAACAGCTATGACTTTTTCCTCTAATTCGAGGGTGTCCATGCCAAAACGTGCCAATCTTTACCTCACCTATTGATAACTAACCACTTACTTACCTAAAGCTTAAGACCACTTTCGCGTGCGCCTTCAGCCAATGCCTTTACACGGCCATGATATTGGTGTCTGTTACGATCAAACACTACTCTTTCAATTCCAATAGCCATGGCTTCAACTGCAATAACTTCGCCGACTTTCTTTGCCTTCTGAGTCTTGTTCATATCCGGTTTAATATGTTCC
>QNAG01000111.1 GCA_003641415.1 Candidatus Zixiibacteriota bacterium
CATGCACAAAGTCCATCGCCCAACCTTCGTTCGGACAGGCTGGAACAGCAATAGGGATTCGCTCGCAGACGATCTTACAGAAACGTCTTTTCCGACGTAAAGCAAGGCCTTCCCGGGAATATAACCGCTCTATTCGTTTATGGTTCACAACCCAGCTTTGGCGACTGAGACGATCATGTAACTGACGATAGCCTGTCCTGGAATGTGATTGAGCCATTTCTATCAGAGCCTGACGTAATTCGGTATTATGATCCGGACACTTTCGGTAATGCTTCACGCTCCGGGAAAGCTCTACCAGTTTGCACGCCTGACGTTCACTCATTAGATACCTCACCTGAACGTGATTAACTGCTTGTCGTCGAACATCAGGCGTTACCAGTTTTTTGAGAGAACATCCTTCAGCGCGTCTATCTCAAGCTCTTTGTTGGCCACAATTCGCTTAAGACGAGCATTCTCTGATTCCAACTCCTTGAGACGACGAGCATCGGAAACTGTCATATCCCCATACTTCTTGCGCCAGTTATAAAACGTGGCATCACTCATTCCGTACTTTCGACAAAGCTCTGAAGCCGATACGCCGGCCTCATTCTCTTTTAATATCGAGACAATCTTCTCGACACTCCACTTGATCTTCTTCATCTGGTCCTCCTGTCTACAATTTACAACAGAAAGACTAATTTACAAATGGTACTATTTCAGGGGGGCGCATCAGAGATTTATGAATTGCTTTCGATTTATAGTCGCGGTCTTGATAATCGCTGCATTGGGTTTCATATCGTGCTCGCAAGAAACTCAATAGGATACCACTACCGATTTGTCTCTGAGTGATAATAAAGGTGACAATTATATGTTGGAACCTGCCTATTTGGTAACGATGCACGTCCCAAATGCTGATGTCGATAGAGTTCTCGAGTTCGTGGCAAAAGAAGTAGGTTTGTTTTATGGTAAGTATGATAACGTCGCTTACCTTGACGCAGCTGGTTTGGAACAATATCGGCCCCTTGAGGGATCAAAGGGAGGTGCGCTAGACAGCACTTGGCGTGAACCGACTACACGTGTACACTTCTCAGTTCCAAGGGACAAAGTTATTCTGAAAAAGGCTTTAGATGCAGCTTACTTTGTACATAGCTATGAAGAACCGGTGTTCTATATAAGTGAAGTTTGGCGTACAAAAGCTACAAGTCCAGATGACTCAAATCCAAACAAATGGTGGAATCAGTAAGATTCAGCAGTAGCGACAAAAAAACAAATTACGGAACATCAGGGGGCCCCTGCAGAGTTAATCTATTACCTTCCAACGAGTTCCTCTACCCGAGGAGTGGCCGGTTTTCACTGGAAGTACGAACTGCACAAAAGTTTGCTGAGTGGGAGGTCCGCCCCGCCATTTTTTATCCCGATATCTTCCAATAAATTACGAGCGCCTAAAAATCCGATATCACTCTCAGCAAACTTAGCTGGACAAGCCTATATAATCTCCAAGTCCACTTGCTGTCGAACGATTGAGATTTAGTTTTTATAGTCAAAGTGTGAACTCTCTACGTAATGCCAAATTGTCACTCTATGCGACATATTGACTCAGCTGAGCGCCACAATGGCACTATTGGCTGCATTTTTGGCAGATTGGCGGATGATCCACTTTCTGTTTTTTTGTGGTTAATCTGTTATAGTACAGAGGGTTATATGTTTGGTACGATTCTTGCTGGGAACTTTTTCGAGAACAGAAGCATAAAAACTAGTAACCGCTAATCTCTTTGAAGGAGGTGGTTTAAATGACGAACTTGATACCTGTTAAGGACAACGTCAGGAATCGTTGGCTGGACTCCATCTTTGAAGATTTTTTCTCGTCACCGAGTGTCTTCGATAGGCGTGGAGTCGGTCTATTCCCGCGGGTGAATGTCATCGACGACGATGATCACTTCGTTTTCGAATTCGAAATCCCGGGAGTAGAGAAGAAGGACATTGGTGTCACTATCACCAACAACATCCTGAGTGTGTCCGGAGAACGTCAATCTCGAAAGAAGTCTGACAAGGATCGGTACATCCGTGAGGAACTCTTGACAGGTTCTTTCGAGCGTCAGTTCACTCTTCCTGATTCTGTCAAGAGCGACTCAATCAAGGCGGAATACAAGAATGGTATCCTCGAAGTCAGACTTGACAAGAAAGAGGAAGTAAAACCAAAACAAATCGAAGTCAAAGTCTCATAGACCTGACTTCAACAAACTTAAGGGTCGAGGGATATGCTCTGCCATATCCCTCGATAAGTGAAAGGAATAACTTCATAGAAATACCATAGCAAAGGAACATGACATGACAAGTACGGTAGTAACGAAACTGAAAAGATACCAGCTTTTCACTGTTGCCGTAGTCGTGATTGCCATTACTATAGGAGTCTTCTCGTACCCCGGCGATACGGATATCGCAACGGCGCAGGTAGAGCCAATTAAAGAATATAGTCTCTCATCTCTTCGTGATTTAAATCAAGCATTTATAGACATCGCTGCAGCTGTTAAACCAGCGGTAGTAACCGTATCCACAGAACGTATCCTCCGACAGCGCCATTTCAATCCATTCGGATTTCCATTCGCGAATGATCCTTTCTTCGAACGCTTCTTCGGACCATATCGATACAAAGAACAACCTCGCGAACGAGAGTTCCGACAGCAGGGTCTCGGGTCTGGAGTAATTATTGATTCGGATGGTTATATCGTCACCAATAATCATGTAATAGACGAAGCTGACAGTGTATTTGTCCGTACTTTCGATGGCAAGAAACATAGAGCTGAGATCGTTGGTGCGGATCCGAAGACTGATATAGCTGTGCTAAAGATCGATGAAAGTGACCTCGAGCACCTCACATTCGGTAACAGTGATAAGCTGCGGGTTGGGGAAATAGTCCTGGCCATCGGGAGTCCGATGAGTGAGAACCTGGCACATACGGTGACTCAAGGGATCGTAAGCGCTAAGGGGCGATCCGATGTGGGTCTGGCTGAGTATGAGGATTTCATACAAACAGACGCCGCCATCAATCCCGGAAATTCTGGAGGTCCACTGGTAAACCTGGATGGTGAGCTTGTTGGTATTAATACTGCCATTGTTACCAGAAGTGGCGGCTATCAGGGTATAGGCTTTGCAGTTCCATCAAACATGGTGCAGTCAATCATGAATTCGCTTATAGCTGAAGGTCGTGTCATTCGTGGTTGGCTTGGAGTTTACATCCAACCGATTAGTGATCAGATGGCAGCGGCACTTGATCTAGAGGATACTCATGGTGCTCTTGTCAGTGAGATTGCAGATGATAGTCCGGCAAGGTCAGCTGACCTTAAGGAGGGAGATGTAATAGTATCAGTAAATGGGAGAACGATAGCATCACCCGGGGAACTCCAAAGTGCGATAGCTTCTACATCTCCTGGCACAGATGTGGAGATAGAAGTAATACGTGACGGAAAACACAAGAGCATAGATATAACACTAGGTGAATTGTCCGATGACCTAAGTGGACGTTCTACTGACCTTGGACCGGTCGATCAACGGCTTGGATTCTCGGTTCAGTCCTTGAATCGACAATTGGCTGATCAATATGATCTGAACTTGAATCTTGAAGGGGTGGTTGTAGTTGGAGTCGAGGAAGGAACCGGTGCGTCTAGAGCCGGGCTAAAGGAAGGCGATCTAATCATCCAATTGAACCGTCAAAAAGTGCGATCGCTCTCCGATTTCGAGGAGATTGTCGCCGACCTCGATTCCGGGAGTTCCATCCTGCTTAGAATAGTGAGAGGTGACAGAAGTCTGTATTTGGCCTTTGAGCTTAGCTAGATTGAAGGTCGATAGGCCTGCCGCAAGGCAATTGCTCCAGTTCTCTCTACTTCTTGAAAGAAACAATGGAGAGGTGCTTTAAGACACGGGACGGTAGCCTAGCAGCTTGATACATATTAGAACATGAAGTGTGCCTAGTTGATAAAATACAGCGAATAAGGATGAAATGGTTTGATACTTTGGCGTATTGGCGGTGATAGAACACGTATGTCCATTGCTAATATGTTGATTTGCATAATGAGGAATTGGCATGCACGTAGCTGTGCTTTCACCAATAGCATGGAGGACCCCTCCGAAAGAATATGGTCCCTGGGAGCAAGTAGTTTCACTACTCGCTGAAGGCTTGATTGAAAAAGACATAGACGTAACTCTATTCGCTACAGGAAACTCCCAAACCAAAGCCAAACTTCACGCTATCGCGCTGCATGGATACGAAGAAGACCGTTCGCTCATACCCAAGGTCTGGGAATGTCTTCATATTTCGGAAGTATTCGAGCGAGCCAGCGACTTCGACTTAATCCATAACCACTTTGATTTTCTTCCCCTGACGTTTTCACGCTTGGTCAAAACGCCGGTCGTTACTACCATCCACGGCTTTTCGTCACCCGGTATTTTGCCAGTGTACGAGAAGTATGATGACAGTTCATACTACGTAGCGATAAGTAACTCTGACAAGTCGACAAAGCTGCACTACATAGCTACGGTATATCACGGTATTGACATCAAACAGTTCACATTCCGAGAACATCCGGAAGGTGACTATCTGATATTCCTTGGTCGCATACATCCTGATAAGGGGACTAAGGAAGCTATTGAGATAGCCAGCAACTGTGGATTACGTCTAATCATCGCCGGAATAATCCAGGATCAGGCGTACTTCGATCGCTATGTGAGTGGATTCCTGAAGGATGGAGAAGTAGACTTCGTGGGATCTGTAGGACCCAACCAGCGAGATGACCTTCTAGGCAATGCATTGGCACTGTTGCATCCGATAAGCTTTGACGAACCTTTTGGCTTGTCGGTGGTGGAGTCCATGGCTTGTGGTACTCCCGTGATCGCCTTCAACAAAGGCAGTATGCCAGAAATAATCACCGATGGTGTCGACGGCTTCTTGGTAAGAAATGTAGAGGAGGCGATTCTAGCTGTAGGACGCATCAAATCCATAGAAAGAGGCGTATGCAGAAAAACCATACAAGATCGATTCACTGTATCCAGAATGGTTGATGAGTATATTGCCGTTTATCAGAAGGTTCTCAATGGTGAGAATAGGACATGATTGAACCAACTATAAATAGATATAGTAAGAATCCAATCTTGACCAAAGAAGATGTCCCTTACCGGGTAGCGACGGTACACAATGCAGGGGCAGTGAAACATGACGGCAAGTACATCCTCCTCTTTCGATCCCATCTGTATAATGGCAGATCCATAATCGGGCAGGCGAGAAGTACTGACGGATTCAGGTTCGAGGTTAACCCTGAACCATTCCTAACACCTGACAGAAGTGGTCCGTTTGCAGAATATGAGGAATACGGGGTCGAGGACTGTCGTATATGTGCAATGCCTGGCGATAGCTATCTACTGACATACAGTGCGTATTCGCGTCACGGCGTTAGAATAATGCTGGCGAGGACAACAGATTTTCTGAGTGTGGAAAAAATCGCGGCTATTAGTCAGGCTGACATGCGAAATGTTGTCGTGTTTCCTCAGAAATTCAATGACCAATACGTAAGGCTAGATCGTCCTCATACGGAAATATCTCCCTGGTCAATATGGATATCATATTCACCGGATCTTATCCATTGGGGCAACTCGCGCGTAATCATGAAGCCGCAGCAATACCACTGGGATGAGATGAAAATCGGTCCCGGTGCGACACCCATACGAACAGATGCAGGCTGGATTCATATCTATCACGGCGTGTTTTCGACAATGTCAGGTGGCGTATATAGGCTGGGAGTAGCCCTTCATGATCTGGAAGACCCGTCGAAGATCCTTGGGGTGGCGGATGATTGGATACTTCAGCCGGAGCAGCCATGGGAGATATCCGGCTATGTGCCGAATGTTGTGTTCAGCTGCGGGGCAATCGCAGAGCAAGATGGTACTATCTTGCTCTACTGGGGTGGTGCGGATAGTGTCATGTGTGTGGGAACTATTACGGCATCTACTTTGGTTCAATTATGCCAGGAGAATGCCAGGGGGGACTTGATTGATTAGAGTGAAGTCGAATAGAGGACATGGTATGGAACAATCTTTCATAAATCCGCTCAAAATAGCGGTAATTGGTAACCACCTGCCACGGCAATGCGGCATTGCAACCTTTACAACAGATCTATGTGATGCCTTGCAGGGGATCATGCCGAATGAGAGCCAATTGAGTGTAATCGCGATGGATGACACACAATCTGGATATGACTATCCGGAGCGAGTGCGCTTCGAAATACGTGCCCAAAGTGAGGGCGACTATGTGCGGGCAGCGGAATTTCTCAACGTGCATGGCGTGGATCTGATTATTGTACAACATGAGTTTGGCATCTATGGAGGAGCTTCCGGGTCATATCTATTACGCTCGCTTCAGAAAATTCGAGTCCCGATTCTGTCTACTTTGCATACCGTCCTGGACAGGCCAACACCCGATCAAAAATCGGTAATAAAGGAACTGGGCCGGCTCTCAGACCAACTTATCGTTATGAGTCATAATGCCACCACAATTCTACAATCCAGCTATGGTATTGATAAAGATAAGATAGTCTATATCCCGCATGGGATACCAGATGTTCCATTTCTCGATCCAGCTTTCTATAAGGATAAGTTTGGAGTGGAAAACCGTAAAGTTATTCTGAGTTTTGGTTTATTAAGCCCCGGGAAAGGATTAGAGTACGTTATCGATGCGCTGCCGTCTGTGGTAGAAAATCACACGGATGCAGTATATGTTATTTTGGGCGCCACCCATCCCGGAATTCTGCGCAACTCTGGTGAGAAGTACCGTTATCAGCTTCAGCAACAGGTAGCTAAGTTGGGGCTTGACGATCACGTTTCATTTCACAATCGGTTTGTTGATCTTCAAACATTAATTCAATTCATCTGCAGTGCTGACATATACGTCACACCCTATGTGGGGCGGGATCAAATAGTCTCGGGAACATTGGCTTATGCTCTGGGAGCCGGCAAAGCCGTCATTTCTACACCATATCTATATGCTGAGGAAATGTTGGCAAAGGACCGAGGTGTTCTTGTACCCTTTGGAGACTCGGCGTCTCTTGCAGACTCCATAAATCGTCTCCTCGATGATGAGAATGAACGTAACACCATGCGGAAGAGAGCCTACAAGCACTGTAGGCAGATGATTTGGCCAAAGGTAGCTGAGTCTTACCTGAATCTGGCCCAGAACTGTGTCAGGAGGTTCATTAGTAAACCCCCAACAATCAAAAGCAGAGTTACGCTTGAAAAGATAGACACCCTCCCGCCAATAAATCTAAATCATCTAAGAGTTATGACAGATGACACCGGTGTAATGCAGCATGCCAGGTATAACATACCGCTCCGCAGCCATGGTTATTGTACAGATGACAACGCCCGTGCTCTAATAGCCGTATCGATGCTAATGTCTCTGCGGAAGGATGAAGACATATTACCACTTCTTAAGCGGTACTTGTCATTTCTGATCGATGCCTATAATCCGGACACCGGGCGCTTCAGAAATTTCTTATCCTACGAAAGATTATGGCTGGAAGACTCCGGAAGCGATGATTCGCATACACGGGCATTGTGGGCGCTGGGAACATGTATATCACATGTCGAGGATCAAGCAATCAGATCGGTGTGCTGCCGCACATTCCTGGAAGCCTTGGTTGCGTTAGAGAGTTTTTCAGATCCAAGGCCACAGGCATTCGGACTTATTGCCTGCAATGAATATCTCCGGGTGTACGGTGGCGATTCAACGGCTCGGCGTATTCGATCAGCAGTATCTGCCAAACTGTTTTCCGCCTTTACTTCCAATGCCAGTGACGATTGGCCCTGGTGTGAAGACGTTCTGACCTATTCAAATGGAATGATCGCCCGAGCCTTGGTTAGCACGGGCGAGGCGATAAAGGATCAGGCTATGCTTCGATGTGGATTAAGAGCACTTGCATGGTTGCTGGAGCTTCAGACTGCCGATGAAGGGCAGTTATCGCTAGTTGGCAACGATGGCTGGTGTAACCGGCAAGATCAGAGAGCATACTTTGATCAGCAGCCTGTCGAAGTTACTGGATTAGTGACGGCCTGTGCTGACGCATATAGAGCAACCGGTGATAAGACGTGGATCCAACAGGCACGAAAGTGCTATGATTGGTTTACTGGCAGAAACGATCTAAATTCTCCTCTCTATGACTTTCGGACAGGAGGTTGCTATGATGGCTTGCAACCACAGGGCGTCAACCAGAATATGGGTGCCGAGTCTACACTAGCTGGATTAATATCACAGTTAGCAATGTATGAACTCTTCGGGCACGAAATACTGAGTCAGAATAACAATGCGAGTACAACCATTGTCGAAGAGGAGAATACGGAACTTGCATGTAATTAGGAAGAGAATCGAATTTGAGGCAGATCCTTCCAGGGTGATTGCAAAACCTTTTGTGCCGAGAAAGGAGCAGCGAATCCTTGCCAGTATCAAACGCGTGCTGGATATGAATGAACAGGCCCGCCAGGAGTTGCGATCCACAGTGTTTGAACGGTTCGTTACCAGGCATAAGGAACTCGAGAAGGCGCTTTGGAGCTCATTCAATGCGATAAGACCATTTGTTTCGCGTGACGACTCTATTACGCATGGCACGAA
>QNAG01000112.1 GCA_003641415.1 Candidatus Zixiibacteriota bacterium
AGGCTGAGCATCGTGCAAAAAGGCTCAGGAGTTTCTTGAGGAAAAGCAGGTGACAATTGCCGAGGTTGTTGATGCCAGAAAAGTGAAAATTCCTGCTGAAAAGGCATGGGATCAGTTAAAATCTGCCAGCATGATCAGTGTCGCAAAAGGTAAGAAAATAGTGAAGTTTGATGTCGCAACAGCTGACAAAGGTGAAATTTTAAAACGGGTTATGGGTCCCAGTGGAAATCTTCGCGCTCCAACTTATCGGGTTGGTGATACGTTTGTGGTCGGTTTCAATCTTGACTTGTATCGCGAGTGGATCGGGTAGCTGACTTGTATTTGACCAGTGATGCATATGCGGTAGAATGAGCCTATCCGAAAGAATATTCATTCTGCCGCAAAGTTATCAAATAACCACCCCAAAAAGCTTCCGAATCTGTATCTCAGCAATAACAGAATTCCTTCCCATCGCTCCCTCCATTTTTCTGTACCAAATATTGGAACAGATATAATTACCCTTTAAAAGTGGGTTAAATAACCCAATGTGCTGATTTTTATCAATAAAATGTAAATATTTATTGTTAGTTCCTTGCAAATGAGTTAATCGAGGTTAGGGTTTATTGAAGCCTTCAGAGAGAATCTCTTTTGCCTGAGTGATTGTTATTTTGCTAACCAGGAGGGACCCATGATTCGCACTCTATTGCTTACCGTTTTATTATTATTGACCGCCAGCCAGTCGTTTTCCAGTGGTGAAAAAATCCGACGACCAAAAGCTCGGGATTTTGGCAACGTTGTGATTAACAATTACAGTGAAGCCAATAAAGAGTTTGCTGTTGTTTTCCCGCACTGGATTCATCGCGCAAAATATTCGTGTCGACTCTGTCACGTCGATATTGGTTTTGCCATGACCGCAGGAGGAACCGGAATTACTGAGGATGATAATAACTCAGGGCTTTTTTGCGGGACTTGTCACAACAACGATATCGCTTTTGGTCCGGTGATTGATAGCAAGTTACACGGTCAAATGAATCAGTGTGACCGCTGCCATTCCCAGGGGCGCAAGGTGAAGTTCCAAAATAATTTCAATGAATTTCGCAAGAAGATGCCGCGGGAACGTTTTGGTAACGGGATCGATTGGATGACTGCAGAAGATCAGGGCAAGATGACTCTGATCGATTATCTTGAAGGTGTTTCATTTCCGCGTAAGAAGATGAAGCGTCAGGCCGATTTCGAACTGACCGGAACGGTCAAGCAAATGCCCACGATTATTTTCAGTCACGAAAAACACGCCAAGTGGAACGGCTGCGAAACGTGTCACCCCGAAATTTTTCCGGTTAAAAAGGGAAGCCAGCCTTACAGCATGCAGCAAATTTTCTCCGGGCAATATTGCGGTGTCTGCCACGACAAGGTTGCTTTCCCCAATATCGACTGCCAGCGTTGCCATGTTGAGAGTGTCAACTAGGCGGGTGATGTTATGAACAGGTTGATTCAGCTTTTTCTGGGCGGAGTACTGGTGTTTATTGCAGCTTTTCCGGTTATTGCGGCTTATTTCAATTTGCCGGCACTCCCTTCGCCCAATAAATACGGTGATGTTGTGATGGATCGAACTGCGACGGTCCACGGTCAGAAGGCGGTAGTTTTCTCCCACTGGAGCCACCGCAGTCGCTTTACCTGCCGGGTCTGCCACTTTGAATTGAATTTTGATTTTGTTGCCGGACAAACGGATATTACTGCAGAAGATCTCGAGTATGGGGAATACTGTGGTGCCTGTCACGATGGAGAGCGGGCTTTCGGGATCACAAAAAAGAACTGTTCAAAGTGTCATACCGGGCCAGATGTTGATCGCAGTAAACCGTTTATGGCGTTGCAGGACAAATTGAGCCGGTTGCCATATCGGGAATACGGAAATCAGATCAACTGGGTGATGGCACAACAGCAGGGATTGATCGAACCGAAATACAGTATTTTTCGTCCCGAGGAAAAACCTCTGCCGTTTTCAAGAAATCTGGTTCTCAACGCCGAATGGAACTGGGTCCCGCCAGCAGTATTTAATCATACAACACACACTGCATGGCTCGACTGTGCGAACTGCCATCCGCAGATATTTAATGTCAAAAAGAAAACCACCAAACATTTTCGAATGGAATACATTCTGGAAAAGAAGTTCTGTGGAGTCTGCCACTTTGCCGTCGCATTACCCATTGATGATTGTGTGACCTGTCATCCCGATATGCGTAATCATTAGGAGGTAGCTGTGAGTGTCTTGAAGCAGTTCGGAGCACTAAACATGAGCAGAGTCATTTTTGTTGCAGCCTTGATTTTTTGCTTTAGTGGCCTCTTGTCATATGCAGGGCAACAGGATAAAGACAAGCAACTTAACGACAAAGTTTTTTCTCTGATACAGCAATGTGACGACACCAGGAGCAAAGACGAGCTGTTGGGTATTATTTCGGAGATTGAGGCGTTAACGGAACAGATCGAAAAAGGTCGTCATGTGAAGAAGAAATTGTATGTTATCCGGCTGAAAAAGAGCCGTAATATGTGCCAGTATTTGTTGCATTTACGGGAGGAATAAATTGGTTCTGCTTTTTTGATTTAGAAAAAGATCAGTCGATAGAAAAGGAGATCACCCTTATGGGGGACTCCTTTTTTTGTGAATCCAATCACAGTCTCTCGAAGCCGGGAATGCCAATGTCGGGATCGATTACTTCGTCTCAATGTGCGCAATAAGACAGCGATATGTCGCGCCAACCCGGTAAGATTCGTCCGACTGTCGGAAAGGTTCCAGGGCTTTGGAGTATGCTGCATCAACCGCGGCCTCACTTGTGTGCTCTATCGCTCGAACTGCAACGCCCGCAGATTTAAGACCTTTCAACGCAGTTTCCAGGTTGGGATAGTGCCATGGGGCAGAGACGTCGAACACCTCGGTTGGCGAAAGACCCGCAGCTAAAGCAAATTCCCGTAGTGTGCTTTCCTCTGATAAAGCAAACGGACCTGCCGCTCCCGGCGGGGGAGGTGGCAGCAACGGCTTAAGGGCTGCGACCAGTTTTGCAGCGTCCATCCCCGCTGGTTCTCCCCAGGTCATGATCACAATGACACCATCCTGCCGAGCTACACGCTTCGCTTCCGTGAGTGCGGCATTGGGATCGCCAGCATATTGAAACGCATTAAACCCTGTGACTAGGTCAAAAGAATCGTCGGGAAAGGGGAGATTCTCCAGATCACCCGCATGGAACTTTCCGGCAGGGACGCGCGTTTGAGCGATGGCCAGCAGATTTTCTGCGGCATCAAGACCCGAGATGCAAGCACCCCGTTCAAAAGCAACCTGCGTGGCTACTCCCGATCCACAACCCACATCCAGATAGGCGGTGTCACGCTGCAATCCAACTCGGTCGAATACGGCTGAATAGACCGGTTTGCAGGTTCCTTCCTGAATGTGTGCCCAGTCGTGTGCCCGAGCTCCCCAGAGGCGACTGTTTGTTTCAGCAGTTTTTGGCATATTGTGTCCTTTTATAAGTTGTCAGATGCTCTTTGGGTATTATGATAATAACCTAGCTAGTAAATGGTGCTAAAGGTTTGAGATAAACGGTAACAATAAGCTGTTCATGTGTTACTGATTTGCCCTCTTTGAGTCAAGTCGATGACAATCACGTCTATCGCTTCAACACCGGGGAACTGGTCAGCAATGTCCTCCTGCCAATAGTTTTTGAGTGCACATGCGAGTTCGGACAAGTCTGTACTACGACCATTAACCATCCATCGTTTTTCGGGTTTATTTCCCTGCCAGACTAGCAGCATTACACCACAACCAGCACTGTCTTCCCGCAGATAATCACCCACCAACTGATTGCGTAGACGTTCACAAAGCTTTGGGCCACTCCAGCCCTTGTCAAGCAACTTAAGCTCGATCGGTACGGGGGAAGGTACATTTGTGTTATGTAACCAGATGTCCATACGCTGGCTATTGGCTAGTTCAGGCTCCTGTGCAGTTGTATATTGATGGCGGCACCTTTGGTTTAGCCAACCAGCAATCAACGTCCGCATTTCAGTCTCGCTGCTAGCGCGCTTCCAAGTCTGCCACGCGCTGTCATTACCGCACTCGAGCCAGTTTTTCAGGTCTTGTAGTCGACTAACAGCCAGATCGAAGAGCTGGCGATGTGTCGCGGGTGTAAGTGTTTGCGTCTGAGCAAATGCGCTGACTTGCTTAGCTGTCCAGGGTTCCAGATCGCCATCCTCTTCTGCTCGCCTATACATTTGCTTAGTCATCCAAGGACGATAGTCAGGATCTGGATGGTCGTGAGCCAGTTGTTTGATAACCAAATAACTTTCTTTCCCCGGTTTTTCAGAGAGTAGACCAAACAGTCGATTACGGGCATCCTGTGCATCATCGCGTAGCTCTGGTGAGTAGACACCACCTCCGGATCTATCAATATCCTCTTTGGTGCGTATGTAGCGATGCATAAGGAGATACAACGTCTTGAGATGCTTTGCTGTCCGATAACGCCCAACTTGAGGATACCCATCACTTCTACGACCACCTATAAGCGTTGTGATGAATATCTGTGCGGAATGCGTCGCCGTCTCGTCATCGAGAACTGCTAGCCATTGTCCGAGCTCAGGGATACCATGCATTGGGTCGCAATCGACGTGAAGTGCATGCCAAACGGCGATGCTGTCCGCATCATTGATATTCTCCATCTGTTGTTTCGCCAAAGACGCAATTCTGATTGGATCGGTTCCCCCATTGATCAAAATGTGTATACAGTGACGGATATTGGTGTTGATACTGGTGAGGTTATCCTCCACCCATTTCAGTATTGCAGGTGTAATTTCAGCATGAAGCCAAGGTGCATGGTAAGTCAGATCAGACAGGATGTAATGGGTTGGATTATCCGCTTCCGTATTCTCCAACTCCCAGAGTAATTCCTTAAGTACAGCCTCTTTTGTAAGAGTCGGGAACCTATGATACACGCGTTCAAACCAACCTGGAAACCCGTTAAGTTCCCAAGTGATGTACCGTAATGCAAGACGCGCTTGCACTTCATTCATATTAGCAGGGAACTCGTCTACTTCAGCTGCTTCAATCTCAAGTCCGGCCATAGCGAATATCAATGAATATGGCGTAGAGTTGTCTCTTTTAACACCTTCTGATTGCAGAGTCGGTTCATAATGCCACCAATGGCTGATCGCAGCATCGCGATATGCACGAGCAACAGCATCACCAAAGTCGGGAATGAGCGCCTGCCAGTTTGCATAATCTGAGCGGCCCGTTGCCGAATTACTGTCCTGCAATTCAATCATCAACCAATATTGATCACTGGTGAACTCGCCTGGTTTCAAATTCGGGGAGTTACGCACACGATCAGGATCAGTACGCAACCCCTCAATCCATATCTCACGATTCTTTTTTTGCTGCTCTTTCTTCTTATTTCGCTCCTGTTTTCGTTCCTCCATTTTTTGTTCATGCTCTCGCATCACTTCTGACACCGGCGGGTTAAGCAGCATGTTCAACTGATGTCGCAAGGCTGAATCATCCGCCACAGCATTTTCCAGATTGGTCAGAATGTATTCTGGTCTGTCAGCTTGAACATAGACCCGAAATGCTGTGCTAAGTGCGACCAATCTGTCATCCTGCAACGTGCGGGAACGGATATATTTGAGCAACCTCGGCAAGCTAGCTGTGTCGAAGAGCCAAAAATGGCCAAGACAGGAAACGGACCAATCATCAGTCAATGGTTCATCAGAATTTGCTATTTTGGAGGCTCGCGCACGTTCAATGCTGGTCCAATAAAGAGCGTCATTGAGTTCTGGCCAAGCAGGGACAAGTACCTTCAAATTACCTTCATACTCACTGAAATCAGTATCCCGCCAAAAGCGTAAAGCTGGAACATTCAGCATGATGGACAGTGCTGTCATCCCAAACACGATTGAACTCCGTTCCTCGACCAACCTTTCTACTGCATGCGTAGCGGGGCTTAGCAACCACGCGTATTCTTTTGAAACATGGCATTCCCGACGCTCGACATAGGGTTGCCTATTGAGATAGCTATACAACCCGTCAAGAAATAGATTAATGACCCGATGATCAGAAACAATCGGCAAGCTTTCTACATACTTATGAAGCGCGCGACCGAGACCGGTGCTCTTGAATCGTTCGTAAGGGGGTAGTTTGCTCAGTGAAATGATGAGTTGCGCAACGTTATTACCATCAGGTTCAACTTTTTCAATAAGTTCAGCGAGCAATTTTCGCGGAACCGGATCATTGTTTTCATTTAGATTATCCCACAGGAGTTGTTTTTGCTCGTCTGAACCGCAAGTCATAATTGCCCGAGCCGAGGCTATCCGCGCATAGATTCCTCGCGTGTTATCTGCCGTGATGTCAACAAACGGCGTAACGCAGTTTACCATTCCACCCTGCCAGACTAGCCTGCCAAGAAAGAAGATGGCATCATCATTATCAGAGAACTCATCGATAAGCTGCTTAGTATCTCCCGCGAGATCCTGATTCGCAATTCGTGCAATCGCACTATTGTCTCGTGCGGAACGATCGTCCTCATTTGAAACAATCCGCCGGACAATGTCTGACAGAATTTTTTGTCTTATCGGTAACGGTAATCGGGAGGGATCGCCACCCTCGACCGCAATTTCGGGATGAATCGCGAGTGCTCGACGGCATATCTCATCATCGAACAGAATAAGCCAAGGCAAGATTGACCTAAGCCGAGGTGCAATAATTATCTCCCCATATTGATCACGGAAGAAAAGTTTCTCAACATCAGATCGACTGTTACCATCTTTCAGCAACTCGGAGAACCATTCAGCTGCGAGCAATTCATGTACATCGCGGTGCCGAAAACGTACAGCACTATAAATGATATCGTTGAAAATACCGCGTTCCAACAGTGCACGCACATCCTTTGGATTCCAGTCAGCAAGGATGGTTTCCGCTTCAATTCCAGGTTTAACCGACATTATATCCGGTACATTCAGGCCGGGCATACCGGTCAATATAACTGCGGCAGCCAGACGGCTGGCACCTTGATGCGCACGTTCTATATTCAATGGTTGTCGCTGTGCACGGTCAATATTGTGATTATCATGCAGTCGGTCTTCGATATTGTGACGGAGCAGTTCCAGTCGTCCTCCCAGTTTGTTATCCTTGTTCCATTTCGCCAAAATACCTTCGAGATCAAAGGGGCGTTCTGCCAAGCTCCAAAGATTATCACGCTCTATTTCCCACAATAACCGATCGACTTCCTTCGCAGTACGAGCTTCGCAAAAACGACGGATCCTTTCCTCATCCAGTGGGCACATTGTGTAGAGTGCAAGTGCACTTTGTGGTTGAGTATCCACATCTTTTTCACTGCCATCACTTATCGGCTGAGCTGCGAGAAACAGGAGGTCATCAAACAACCTACGATCCTCCGTTGGCCTCCAAGCGTAGGGTCTACTAGAGAGGTAGATGTGTGCCCTGTGCGCACCTTTTTTTATAACTGTAGCAAAGCGCCGTAGCGCTTTTTCGAAAGTTCGTGGATTTTCAAGACGGGCTTCATCAACTGAATCGAGGAAAAACCATGCTTCTTCCATCGATTGTAGCCATGACTGGAAGAGATTCTCTGCACCTATTTCAAATGCCTTATAAAAATCGGCTTCGATATCCTCGATGCGGATAAAAAAGGACGGCTTGCCTTGAGTGGCCAAATCTTTTGCCCGTTGCCTAAATTCTTCGGTTTTTCCTGCACCTGCTTCTGCCAGAATTACACAACGGTATTCGCAGTAAATATCGTTCCAAGTTTTTTGTTTGCCATGATCCAAAATAGAGAGAATTTCATTTTCTTCTGCTTCTTCTTGACTTTTTGGAACAGGTGAGAATTGTCGGTTTAATGGAACATGACTTTCCATATGTATCACCTAAGTGTAAATGTGTGTTGGAGGGCTGGAAAATAAAGTCAGAAAACTAATTTCTACTTAAGTAAGTAGTGTTAAAAATGCGTTTTAGATAGTCTGCCATGCTTGCAAAAATGTGCTATACAACAAAAAACGCCACTGATCAGAAATATCATTTCAGTCAGCGGCGTTTGAATTCTTGGATTTCTCTATTTTTCAGCATGCCCCACCCTCCCGCAAGAAAACTAATATCTCATTAATAGCCGTGAAAGAGAGCCTTGTCAAATTGTCACCATTCCAAAAGAGGTTTGAGAAACCGGTCAAAGGTGGTTTTTTGTTTTGCTGTCAGCAGATCAATGTCCCCCTGATTGTCGAGCAAAAAAGTACCAACCCCGATGACTGTTTTTGGCAAGTAGCCAGTTCCTGCGACACACTTTTCAATTTTGTCGACTCTTTTGTTGACCAGGTGGCTCAGTCGTTTCAGGTCAAGTTCCATGTTCTGTTCTCCAGATTTCTGATCGGGTTAATATTGTGTAGATCACGTGATAATAAAAGATTGTACGCTACAGTTCAAGAATGAAGGGTGATTCAGGAGCACGATGACAGTTTGCCGAGCAGCCTGACAAAATCCCCCGGTATCCCGGTGTCAAAGGTCATTTGTTTGCCGCTGAAGGGGTGAGTGAAGATAATTGATCGGGCATGGAGAGCCAGCCGTTTCGAACCAATCTTCCCTCTTCC
>QNAG01000113.1 GCA_003641415.1 Candidatus Zixiibacteriota bacterium
GGACGTTACGGGGGTATCGACATTGCCTGAGAATATAGAGATGGTAATGACTGGAGATAATGTAGCGATGTCGGTAGAGTTAATACCACCGATCGCGATGGAGAAAGAGTTACGTTTTGCGATCCGCGAGGGAGGCCGCACGGTAGGTGCTGGTGTCGTTTCCGAGATCGTGGAATAAGGAATAAGTAACGTCATGAACGTACAGAAAATACGCATTAGACTAAAGGCTTACGACCACTACGCTCTGGATCGTTCGACTAAAGAGATTGCTCAGACAGTGTTGCGTACCGGTGCCAGGATAGTTGGCCCTGTGCCTTTGCCGACCAAGCGGACTGTGTATACGGTGCTGAGATCACCTCATGTCGACAAGAAATCAAGAGAGCAGTTTGAAACTCGTATTCACAAGCGGTTGTTAGATATTTTTGACTCTACTCCGCAGACTGTAGATGCTCTCATGAAACTTGATTTACCGGCTGGTGTGGATGTGGAGATAAAGACCTGACGGGAAGGGTAGCTATGAAGGAGATACTTGGCAAAAAGATTGGTATGACCCGGATCTTTGCAGAATCCGGTGATGCTATATCCGTTACTGTCATCGAGGCAGGCCCCTGTCCTGTGGTTGCCCGGAAGACTATGGATAAGCATGGCTACGATGCTATTCAGGTCGGTTTTGGCAAGCGTCGTAAGAGTCGTATTAATAAGCCAATGGCAGGTCATTTTAAAAAGGTTGGTGTTGAACCTACTCAATTTCTGCGCGAGATTCGCAGTGATAACCCGGAACTTGAACCAGGTGCGATTCTAAAGGTGGATACGTTCAAAGAAGGTGAGCGGGTGGATGTAACCGGTATTTCACGTGGTCTCGGTTTTGCTGGCACTATGAAACGACATCACTTCAGCGGTGCTAACAAGACGCACGGTCAGTCGGATCGTTGGCGTGCCCCCGGTTCTATCGGGCAGTCATCCTGGCCGTCTCGAGTATTCAAGGGAATGCGTATGTCCGGCCGTATGGGTAAGGATAAGGTGACAACTTTGAATTTAAGAATCGTCAAAATTATAGAAGATGAAAATCTGATGTTAGTTAAAGGCGCGGTGCCGGGTAACCGTGGGATGTTGGTGAAAATCCGTCAATCCAATCGCGCTAAGTAGTGGAATGTGATATGAACGTCAAAGTATACAATCAGGATGGACAAGAGGTTGGCGCCGTTGATTTGGTTCCTGAAGTGTTCGGTGTCGAGCCGAATGAGGCTGTAGTTCATCAGTATGTGGTGAACTATCTGGCTCGGCAAAGACAGGGTAACGCCAGTACCAAAGTTCGAAGTAACGTTCGAGGTGGTGGCCGCAAACCGTGGCGCCAGAAGGGAACTGGGCGTGCTAGGTCTGGAACTATCCGTTCACCTCTGTGGCGTGGTGGCGGAATCGCCTTTGGTCCACACCCCCGTTCTTACGGGTCTCGTATGCCTAAGAAGATGCGTAAGGTAGCTATGCGGTCAGTCTTCTCTGCTATGGCTCGTGAAGATCGTATAAAAGTACTTGATAAAATAGATATTGATGAGATTAAGACGAAGACTATAGTGGGTATGATGACAAAGCTGGATCTTAGCAAAAAGAAATGCCTCGTGTTGGATGAGGGTCGTAATGATAAGCTGGTTCTGTCATGTCGCAATTTACAAATAGTTAAATATTCCCGGGCTGCGCTAGCCAATGGATATGATGTTCTGAATGCTGATTGTATTATTTTTACAAAGGCTGGGCTTGAGAAGGTTGGGGAGGTGTTCAAATGAGCTATGATCCCCGAAAAATTATTAAATCACATGTTAATACCGAGCGGTCAACAAAGCTTCGCGAGACTAATAATGAATATGTTTTCGAAGTAGATAGGTTGGCTAACAAGTATACGGTTAAAATGGCTATACAAAATGCGTTTGGTGTTAAAGTGGCATCAGTTCGCACTATGATTATGCCGGGTAAAACTCGGCGTATAGGTCGCAATGAAGGTAAGACTCCAACCTGGAAAAAGGCTATTGTAAAGCTGAAACAGGGTGAGGTCATTTCCATGTTCGAAAATATGTAGAGAGTGAAAGTGATATTCTGACATGGCTGTTAAGAAATTTCGTCCCGTAACTCCGTCGTTGCGATTTCGCACGGTACCGATGTTCGAGGAAATAACCTCAACGATTCCGGAGAAATCACTATTGCGGCCGCTACGAAAAAGTGGCGGACGTAACAACAAGGGACGCGTCACGGCTTGGTGTCGTGGGGGTGGTCATAAGCGTTTTTACCGTATTGTCGATTTCAAAAGGAATAAACATGATATTCCCGCTCGGGTGGCTTCAATTGAATATGATCCCAACCGATCAGCTCGGATTGCCCTGTTGCATTATGTTGATGGAGAGAAACGGTATATCTTGGCTCCAGTCGATCTGAAGGTAAATGATGAGCTTATGTCCGGTGAGTCCGTTGAGGTGAAGGTGGGTAACTCTATGCCGTTGGGCAAGATACCGTTGGGTACGGTCTGTCACAACATTGAGATGCGTCCCGGTAAAGGTGGTCAGATGGCTCGTTCAGCCGGATCATTTGTGCAATTGGTGGCTAAAGATGGCAAGAAAGCTATTCTGAAAATGCCATCTGGTGAAGTTCGCACGGTACCTATTATTTGTTATGCTACGATTGGACAGGTTTCTAATGTTGATCACAAGAATGTAGTTTGGGGAAAGGCAGGCGCTTCACGATGGAGGGGACGACGACCGTCCGTAAGGGGTGTAGCTATGAACCCTGTAGACCATCCGATGGGTGGTGGAGAGGGCCGCAGTTCTGGTGGTCGACATCCCTGTACGCCTTGGGGTAAGCCTACGAAGGGATATAAGACGCGCAGTAAGCGCAAATCAAATGATCACCTGATTCAGGACCGTAGAACGAAAATATAATTGGGATGGAGTACGATAAATGCCTCGATCACTAAGAAAAGGTCCATATGTTGAAGGCCGGCTTGCTGGCCGTATTGAGCATTTGAACAACAGCGGCGACAAAAGGGTAATAAAGACCTGGTCGCGCCGTTCTACTATTACGCCTGACTTTGTGGGACATACGATAGCGGTGCACAACGGCAATAAATTTATACCGGTCTATATTACTGAGAATATGGTGGGGCACAAACTTGGTGAGTTT
The DNA here is from genome assembly GCA_003641415.1 of Candidatus Zixiibacteriota bacterium. Classification (GTDB taxonomy): domain Bacteria; phylum Zixibacteria; class MSB-5A5; order GN15; family FEB-12; genus B120-G9. Next base: position 3,166 of record QNAG01000113.1, read on the forward strand.
TCCCCTACCCGCACATATCGCGGGCACGGTGGTAAACTAGCGGAGCGTTCCTCTTCTCTGAAAGGATAGTGTTGAGCAATGTTAGTTACTGCAACCGCCAGAATGAAATATCTAAGCATTCCGCCTCGCAAGATGCGTTTGGTGGCCAATATGGTCAAGGGTATGCCAGTTGAGAAAGCGCTCAACGTGTTAAATTTTACCCCCCGTATTGCTGCGCATCATTTGGCGAAAACTGTAAAGTCGGCTGCAGCAAACGCTCTCTCTATTGAGGGGACGGATAGCCTGCATCCTGAAGATCTGGTCATTAAAGAAATCGCCGTAGATAATGCCCCTATGGCTAAAAGGGTTCGGTTTCAGTCTATGGGACGAATATTCCGAATCCGCAAACGGTTTTGCCACCTGACTGTAAAGCTGGAGGCCGAGGTAGAACAAGAGGTGACTAAGAAGTCCTCGACCAGAAAAGCCCGAAAGGCTGTTAAACCGGACACTAAGACTATAGATGCCAATAAAAAAGAAATTAAAACGCCTACAAAGAGAGCGTCGGTCGCCAGGACGAAAAAATCAGTTGCAGCAAAGAAAACCGACTCCAAAAACGAATCGGCTGACGAATAGGCAGTGTATTTAGTAAGGAAATAAGGAGAGTAGCTTGGGACAAAAGACTCACCCCGTAGGGATACGCCTCGGCATTACACGAACTTGGAATAGCAGGTGGTTTACCTCGGATAGGAAATTTGCTGATTTGGTATACGAGGATATGATGATCAAGCGGTACATTAGCAGGCGTTTGGATAACGCTGGCATTGCACAAGTACTGATCTCTAGGGCGCCTAAGAAGGTGACGGTTGATATTCATACGTCCCGACCTGGTATTGTTATAGGCCGTAAGGGAGCCGAGGTTGACAAGCTGCGCGGAGAACTCCAGTTGCTCACCCAAAAAGACATCATGCTCAATATTGTCGAAGTGCGAAAGCCGGAACTCAATGCCCAGTTGGTTGCTGATTCTATTGCTCATCAACTCGAGGGTCGTATTGCTTTTCGTCGGGCAATGAAGAAATCACTGGCTGCTACGATGAAGATGGGTGCTGTGGGTATTAAACTGCAATGTGGTGGGCGCTTAGGTGGTCACGAAATCGCTCGGACCGAGAAATACCATGATGGTCGTGTTCCGCTCCATACATTGAGAGCAAACATTGACTATGCCACCTCAACAGCTCATACTACTTATGGTTGTATAGGAGTTAAGGTCTGGATATGCCTGGGTGAAATACTCGACAGGGCCAAACATTTCTCTGGAGAAGATAAATCTGATCAACATCAGCAAGATGCTCTAACGTCCCGTCAAAAACGAGGACGTGGAGGAGACAAAGGCCGTAGCAGGCGACCTAGGGGTCGTGTACGTCGAGCTGGTCAGCCCTCTGGTGGTGGACCTGCACCGAAAGGGCGTCGTCCTGATGTGCCTCGTCGACCGGATGTAGCAAATAAACCGTCCGGTGATAATGCCACTCCGAATAAACCAAAGACCAGCGGTGGTGATGCCCCCAAGCAAGGTGCGGAGTAATAGATTATGTTAATGCCTAAGAAAGTCAAGTATCGCAAGCAACAACGCGGCCGTATGAGAGGGAAGGCTAAGGGCGGTTCCGCTGTAAATTTTGGTGAATTTGGACTTAAAGCTCTTGAGCCATGCTGGATGACTAACCGACAGATTGAAGCGGCGCGTATCGCTATGACTCGGTCCATTAAGCGTGGTGGTAAAGTATGGATACGTGTGTTTCCAGACAAACCAGTTACAAAGAAGCCGGCTGAAACTCGTATGGGAAAAGGAAAGGGAGCCCCTGAATACTGGGTGGCTGTTGTGAAACCGGGACGTATCTTGTTTGAGATTGAAGGTGTATCCGAAATTATGGCGCGTGAAGCTATGCGCTTAGCGGCAAATAAACTGCCTCTGAAAACCAAGTTTGTGACCCGAGCCGACACAGAAGGAGTACAGTGATGTTGAAAATTCATTCACTGCGGGAAATGACCCGTGACGAACTCCTGCAGAAACAGGGAGATCTGTTGGATGAACAGTTCAACCTGCAAATGCGTAAAAACATTAAAGCTCTTGATAACCCCCTTCGGATCCGTCATGTGCGACGGGAACTGGCGCGAATCATAACGGTTCTGGCCGAGGATGAAAAGGGTATGCGGAAATTGGCTGAAAGTACTACCAGTATTCTATCGGAGTCTGGTTCGACTGAGAAAAAGGAAAGTAGGTAGAGGACTTGCTGATGGCTGAAAAGAAAAATAGAAATCAGCGTAAAGTACGTCTGGGAACTGTAACCTCAGACAAAATGAACAAAACTATTATAGTTCGTATTGATCGCACCATGAGGCATCCGGTATATCAGAAGATTTTTCGTACGTCATCAAAGCTATATGCACATGACGAAACAAATGATGCTCGGATTGGTGATGTCGTGCGTGTTATGGAAACTCGGCCTCTATCGGCCACTAAGCGTTGGCGTTTGGTCGAAGTGATTGAACGTGCCAAGTAAGATGGAGCCTGTAACAGCAGCATACTCTTGTGATTTGATTGGTAAGGATGAAAGATAGATGATTCAAGAATACACTATCCTGAATGTCGCCGACAATTCCGGCGCTAAAAAAGCGATGTGTTTCCGTGTTCTTGGTGGGCGAAGACACGGAGCTTCAATCGGTGATGTCATTGTCGTGACGATCAAAGAAGCTATCCCCGGCGGTGCAGTGAAAAAATCTGAGGTCTGTCGAGCGGTTGTAGTAAGGACGAAATCGTCACTATCTCGAAAGGATGGCTCGATTATCCGTTTTGCGGATAATGCTGCAGTTATCCTTAACGAGCAGATGGAGCCGCGCGGGACTCGAATTTTCGGGCCAGTGGCACGTGAACTAAGAGATAAGAAATTCATGAAGATAGTATCCCTCGCACCAGAGGTGCTGTAGCGAAGAGCGAATTGATATGCTGATTAAAAAAGGCGACACCGTTTATATTAGAAGCGGACAGGATAAGGGAAGAACCGGTAGGGTTCTACATGTTGATAAAGCTAAGAATAGGATTTTAGTTGAGGGTGTGAACATGAGAAAGAAACACCAGAAACCCACTGAAAAATCTCCTCAGGGAGGCATCATTACCATTGAAGCTTCTATCAACGTAACTAATGTTTCTCTGTACAGTTCTACCCTAGGTGGTCCAACTAAGATTACTACCAAGATTATCACAGATGGTGGTAGAAAAAAAAGAGTTCGTGTCTGCCGGAAAACAGGCGAAGAGATTTGAGGTAGCATTGCTATGCCAAGGCTGAAAGATAAATACGAACAAGAAGTTGCTCCTAAGTTAATGAAGGATAACCAGTACCATTCGGTATTAGAAATTCCGCGCATAACCAAAATCACGATCAATATTGGTGTTGGTGAAGCAACTGAGAACTCGAAGGCGCTAGATGCGGCTGTTGACGATCTATCTAAGATTACGGGCCGTAAACCATTGATCACTCGCGCACGTAAGAGTATATCAAATTTCAAACTACGCGAGGGTGCTCCGATAGGGTGTTGTGTCACTTTAAGACGTGATGCTATGTGGGAGTTCTTCGATCGTTTGGTGAATATCGCCATGCCCCGAATTCGTGACTTTAGAGGAGTTAGCCCCAAGTCATTTGACGGACGTGGTAATTACAACCTTGGACTTAAAGAGCAGCTTATTTTTCCGGAAATCGACCTTGATAAAATAGATAAAATACGCGGAATGAATGTTTCCATCACTACAACAGCCAAGACTGATGATGAAAGCAGACAGTTATTGTCTGCAATGGGTGTACCATTCCGCAAGTAGGAGTTGTATGGCAAAGAAGTGTCTTTTAGAAAAACAGAGCCGCAAATCGAAATACAAGGTGCGGGAATATAACCGTTGTCGACGATGCGGACGACCAAGAGCTTTCATGCGTCGTTTTGGACTTTGTCGTATTTGCTTTAGACAGATGGCACTGGCGGGAGAGCTCCCGGGTGTGGTCAAGGCCAGTTGGTAGGATTTGTTGTGATTGGAGCTAATTAAATGAGCATGACCGACCCAATTGCTGACCTTCTAACTAGAATTCGGAACGGATCCAAGGCACAGAAAACTGCTGTGGATATTCCTGCTTCTAATTTGAAGAGGGAAATTGTACGGATTCTAAAAGAGCTCAGCTTTATCAAAGACATGGTGGAGTTACCAGATAAAAAACAAGGCATACTCCGAGTGTATCTCCGTTACGTGAAGGATGACAGGCCGGTTTTAAAAGGGATTCAACGCATTTCCCGTCCAGGGTTGCGTAGGTATTTAGATGCCGTGCAAGTGCGTCAGTCTACCTTTAATAACCGTGGGATTATTGTGGTGTCAACTTCGTCTGGCGTAATGACCAATTTTGAGGCTGCCAAAAAAGGTATTGGTGGCGAGGCGGTGCTGCGGTGCTGGTAAGGAAAGGACTGTAAGATGTCGCGAGTTGGCAAAAAGCCGATACCGATACCGGATAAAACCAAAGTGGATATCACTAACCAGGATGTTAATATAAGTGGGCCTCTGGGTAGCTTATCCATAACTATGCATCCCGATGTATCCGCTGTAGTTGAAAATAATGAGATTCAGGTAAAACGCCCTTCAGATCAGAAACGCCATCGAGCTCTACACGGCCTCACTAGAGCACTGATAAACAATATGATTGTTGGGGTAACCGAGGGTTTCAAGCGAGAGCTGAAAATTATTGGTGTCGGTTACCGGGCAGAGATGAGGGGATCTACTCTAATTTTGAACTTGGGCTATTCCCATCCTATCGTTCTGATGCCTCCCGAAGGGGTTTCAATTGAGGTTATTCCCAAGGAAAACAGGATGATTGTAAGCGGGATTGATAAACAAATGGTTGGCCAGTGTGCGGCTAAAATACGCTCGCTCCGGAAACCCGAGCCATACAAGGGGAAGGGTATCCGATATGCAGGCGAGTATGTTCGGTCCAAGGTTGGCAAGAAGGCAGGCGCATAAGCTAAGAATGGTGTAAACAATGGCTGATAAAAATATTCAGAAAGCAAAAAGAGCAAAGCGTCGTCGTCGTAAAGTGCGCGGAATTATTTCAGGCACAGCCCAACGTCCGCGTTTGACCGTGTGCAAATCACTCAAAAATGTGTTTGCGCAGATTATTGATGATGAAAAAGGGGTCACCCTTGTATCAGCAGCTTCGAATTCCA
>QNAG01000114.1 GCA_003641415.1 Candidatus Zixiibacteriota bacterium
CGACTTGATTAGTGGTGACCTGACCCGTGCCAACGAAGAGATCGAGGATTTTGTCATCGCTCGTTCCGACGGCAGCGCTACCTATCAATTAGCGGTGGTGGTAGATGATCACGACATGGGTATCACTCATGTAATAAGGGGCAATGATCATATAACCAATACATTCAAACAGATTATGATCTATAACGCTCTCGGTTTTGAGATTCCCATTTTTGGTCACATACCAATGATCCTGCGGCCAGATAAGCGCAAGGTTTCCAAGCGACTTGGGGACAAAGACGTCAATGAATACAGCACCGAGGGTGTTCTTCCTGAGGCTCTATTCAACTATCTTTGCACCCTGGGCTGGTCATCGAAACAGGACCGCGAAATATATAATGTGGATGAATTGGTCGAAATTTTTACAACCGACAATTTCAACTCCTCTAATTCTATTTTTGACGAAGAGAAACTGCTTGCATTCAATAAAGAACACATTAAGAAAAAAAGTAACCACGATCTGGCAACGATGGTTGCTCCCCTGCTCGTTGAATCCGGTCTTACAACAAAATACTGGCTGGAGACACGGTGGGATTATCTTCGTGATATTGTGGGCGTTCTCAAAGAAAGAGTACGTCGGATAAACGATTTCGTCACGATGAGTAACTATTTTTTCACCTCCGACTTTGTTTATGATGAAAAAGCAGCGAAGAAATATTTCAAACCAGAGGCCGCCGAACGACTGGAGGAACTGGCTAATCGTTTTGAGCAATTGTCTGAGTTCACTCTTGAAAATGTCGAGAAGACGCTGACCAGTCTGGCTGAAGAACGAGAGGTCGGTCGCGCCAAGTATATCCATCCCACCCGTCTGGCTGTCTCAGGGACACCAGCCGGCCCGGGGTTGTTTGACCTGTTGGTGATTCTTTCCAAACAGGTGGTATTGGAACGAATGCGAAAAGCTGTGAAGCATATTCGAGCTAAAAGCGACTGAATGAAAAAGTAGATTCTATTACAGGGATTGGCAAATGACAGAGAATGAAGTAATCAAAAGAGACCGGACTGAGACCCTTAAGGTCGGTGACTTGGCACCGGATTTCACATTGCCAACACATAATGAAGGGGATCTGAACCTTGCCTGGTACCAGGGGCGCAAGATGTAGAGGCAGAGAACCCCTTAGCAGTTAGGCCTTATGTCAACTCATCCGACTGCTGGCAGTTGAAATGTATCATCACAAACCATACTGTCACCCAATCATCATTATATTGGAATGTCAAAGTCGAGATGTCTGATTCAGATAAAAAAGAGACCCCATAGCTAAAACTATAGGGTCCAAGTCAACAAACTTTAGTATTGAAGCATATCTTTCATGTCTTCTTCCACAGTCGTGATGCCCTTAATATCGAATTTCTCTACTAATACCTTTACAACATTCGGTGAGAGAAATGCGGGGAGGGTTGGACCAAGCCGGATACCTTTCACTCCCAAATACAAGAGCGCAAGCAGCACTATAACTGCCTTCTGTTCGTACCAAGCAATATCGTATGAAATGGGGAGATCATTTATATCGTCGAGTTCGAAAACTTCCTTTAACTTTAACGCTATAACAACAAGCGAATACGAATCGTTGCATTGTCCGGCATCAAGGACTCTTGGGATACCATCAATATCACCAAGTTGGAGCTTGTTATAACGGTACTTAGCACATCCGGCGGTCAGAATGACTGTATCTCTCGGAAGTGATTCCGCAAGTTCGGTAAAGTAGGACCTTGTTTTGTGACGGCCATCGCAGCCTGCCATTACTATAAATTGCTTAATTGCTCCTGATTTAACTGCACCTACTACTTTGTCGGCCAGCTTCACTACTTGGTCGTGCGCAAAACCTCCGACTATCTTTCCTGTTTCAAGCTCTGTTGGTGGAGCACAAGTCTTTGCGAGTTCTATCAACTCAGAGAAATCTTTCGGTTTCCCATCAGTTCGGTCGGGAATGTGTTTTACCTCCGGATAACCAACAGCCCCAGTCGTGAAAATGCGATTTTTGTATTCGTCCTTCACCGGGATGATGCAGTTGGTGGTCATCAGAATCGGTCCATTAAAAGAAGCGAATTCCTTGCCTTGTTGCCACCATGCGTTGCCATAATTGCCGACGAAATGTTTGTACTCTTTGAATGCAGGGTAATAATTTGCGGGTAACATTTCACCGTGAGTGTAAACGTCAATTCCGGTACCTTCTGTCTGTTTCAAAAGGTCTTCCATATCTCTCAAATCGTGACCCGAAATCAGAATGCCCGGATTTTTCTGCACACCGATATTCACTTCTGTTATTTCGGGATTACCATAGGTCTCGGTATTGGCTTTATCAAGGAGAGCCATCCCTTGCACGCCCATCTCCCCCGTCTTCATGACCATACCAATCATGTCATCGACTGACAGGTCCAGGGTTGTAGATTCCAGAGCCTCAAAGAAAAAACGGTAAATATCATCATTTTGGTGTCCCAGCACGGCTGCGTGTTCAACATACGCTGCCAGTCCTTTTAAGCCATAGATAACGAGCTCCCGCAAAGAGCGAACGTCTTCATTCTCAGTTGCGAGTACTCCCACTTGACTGGCTTTCTCATGAAATTCTTCAACTTTGTCGGAATACCAGGTAGCGCAATCGTGCACTTTTTCGGAATACTCTTTGTCTGATTCTTTCTTGTAAGTGGACATGAAACTATCCTGAACGCGTTTCCGAATCTTTAGTCCCTCCTTGATAAGAGCAACAAACCGATCATCATCGAAATTCGCATTTGTAATCGTGGCAAAAAGCGCCTCTGTTATAAAGACGGCAGCATCTTTGTCGAACACCTTGACTTCATCTGCTTTTTTCCCCCAGATCGATATCCCCCTCAGGACATAGATCAACAAATCCTGCAAGCCGGCGGTTTCTTCTTTCTTTCCACAAACACCGCGCTTGGTACAGCCGGTATTCTTGGCTGTTTCCTGACATTGGTAACAAAACATGCTCATGTTTCTAATTCCCTTTCTCTAATACTGTTCAACTCTATTTCATTTTCCATTCATCATTTTGTCAGCGAGGAAACCTTGTATCAATACCAACCCGAATATCAATAGTTTGCGTTTCCATATAGTAGATACGTGGCAACTTCCATAGTAGCTATAGGGCTTTCCCTCATCTTCGTAAGATTGAATAATGTTGTCTCATGTTTTCTGATGAAGATCTGAGATTAGATTATTTCAAACCTTGATTTAGGTCAAGAATGTCAGATTTTTTCACCATCAGCAATAGCCTGCAAACGAGTATTATCGAGAATGGTAATGTCTTTCCCGTCTACTTTTATTACCGCTAAGTCTCGCAGTTTCTTTAAGTTACGAGACAGGGTTTCACTGATTGTTCCCAGCGAATGGGCAAGTTCGGCTTTAGTAATATCCAAAGATATTTGACTGGCGCCAAGCTTGTTAGCATTGCTCAACAGATGATAAGCAAGGCGGGCCGGGACTTCTTTTAGAGATAGATTTTCTATTTGCTGGTTTAATTCCCGCACGAAGATAGACAGAGCAGCTATCATTTTCAGGGATATCTTAGGGAAATCTTCAATCAGCTTGATAAATCTATCTTTTGGAAAGAAAGCTACTGTTGAGTCCCTCGTTGCTACGGAGTTAGCTGGGAAAGTAGTCCCCTGGAAAATAGCTGCTTCTGCAAACATCTGACCCGCTTGCATATAGTTAATAGTATACTCTTTGCCTTCTAAAGAAGCCTTGTACACACGAATAGAACCATCGAGTATAATAAAAAATCCGAGAGCTGGATCTCCTTGCAAGAAAAGAATCTCTCCTTTCTTTAAGTCTCGAACTGAAGTTATCTCAACTAACGCCTTTAACTCCCGCTGGTTAAGACCAGTACACAGATGACAATTTTTTAGAAAATTGAATATATCCATATAAGGGTAAAGTATGATTTGAATGAGAACTTGGCAAGGCGAATTGAGTTATATCTGACGAAAACAATTATAGATTCACTTCTCCTAAAATCTTGACACTTTTCAAAATAACGCTATATTGTTGACGTGAGAAGACTTGGCAAATGAGCTTATCTAAGTACCCGCTTTAGAAAAAGCAATTAACAACCGTTCACCTTAAATTCGGGTGAGAAATATGACCTCCGGAAAGTTCAAACAACCACCCCTCATCATTGGAAGCACAATTTTGGCATTGGTTACATTGCTTATAGTATTTGCGATGTCTCCTGTGCTAGCTACCACCAACCGCCTGACCGTTAGTTACTCATTTGAGCAACCTCAAATCGACAAAATTATCATTGGCGCTCAGCAATACGATCGGGTTGTGATGCCCAATGCTCCCAATTGCGGACAAACGAATCAACCAGCGTTGCCAGCAATAGGGGCCCGAATCCTGCTGCCTTATGGGACTACGGTCGAAAGCGTAGAAATTGAAACAGGAGTGAAGATTCCTCTGGGCGATGGTTATTTGATCGAACCTGTGGCGCAACCAGTTCCTCTCTCGGCTGATCCATCAGCAATTGTACTACCTACCCCTGATCCGATTATTTATAACTCCACTAACGCCTTTCCAGCAAAACTGTATGCTTCAACGGGTGTCCAGAGTTTCCGGGGATATCAGATATTGACCTTAAAACTTCAACCGGTTCAGTACCTTCCGACTACCGGCGAATTATGGTATTATTCAAAACTGGTAGTAACTGTCAATACGATCGAAATTGACAACGCACCTTCTCTTTATCGCGGTCTTGGTGAAGACGAAACAGAACTGCAGGCGCGGGTTGATAATCCGGAAATCATAACCGACTACCAGAGTTACGGACGTACAGGTGACAAGAGCTATGACCTGCTTATTGTTACTACAAGCACCATGGCAAACGCTTTTCAACCACTAAAAGATTACCATGACACTAATGGAATTCTAACTGAGATTCATACCACAGACGAAATTGGCAGTGCTCTTCCTGACGATGTCCGCGACTACATTCGGGATCGTTACCTTAATGACGGAATTCGCTATGTGCTGATTGGCGCCGATGACAACCTCATTCCAGCCAAGGACCTCTATGTCAAGTCCTATCCTGGAGGATATGAGGAATACAGTATGCCGACGGATCTGTATTTCGGATGTCTTGACGGAACTTATAACTATGATGGCGACTCACAATGGGGTGAACCAAACGACGGCGACGGCGGAGGCGATGTTGATTTGGTAGCCGAAGTCTACGTAGGCCGCGCTCCTGCTGGCGACGTTACTGAAGCTGAGCGGTTTGTCACAAAGACGCTTTCATACCTGAATCGTACTGACCCACTTTTGGAAAATGTATTACTGGCAGGTGAATATCTTGGTTTTGGAGGTGTATCGGATTACGCAGCCAATAGTCTTGAGGAATTAATTGACGGCTCTGGAGCCAACGGTTATATCACAATAGGTTTCCCAAGTTCATCTTTTAGTATCGATGAGCTTTATGATCGTGATTGGTCCGGCAACGACTGGCCAAGATCGGAATTGACCACTCGTATTAACAATGGTTTACACATTATCAATCATTTCGGACACGGTAGTTCTTATTCAGCTATGAAACTCAGTACAAGCACAATTATGAGTTTGTTAACTAATACTGATCTCTTTTTCCTCTATTCCCAAGCTTGCCTATCCGGGCATTTTGATGGTGTGGATTGCTTTGCCGAATACATGAATATCAAGAGCGACCACGGCGCCTTTGCAGTCATTATGAATGCTCGATACGGGTGGGGCACCAACGAGAGTACCGATGGCCCATCGCAGCGTTTTAACCGCCAGTTCTGGGATGCTGTATTTAATCCAGCAGAAGCAAAAACACGCATAGGGAGAGCCAACCAACTTTCCAAGGAAGACAACCTCTATCGTATCAATGAAAGTTGTATGAGATGGTGCTATTACGAATTGAACTTGCTTGGTGATCCCACAGTAGCGTTTAAGGGCGCCGATACGTGTATCGACGGTGATGGTGATGAGATTTGCGATGTTGGCGATAATTGTCCGTTTATCAACAATCCCGATCAAGCTGACGCCGACAATGACGGCATTGGTGATGTTTGCGACGAGTGTACTGACACTGACGGAGACGGTTTTGGTAATCCCGGGTTCCCTGCCAACACCTGTAGCGAGGACAACTGTCCGGATACTCCGAATCTTCGTCAGACCGATCTTGACGGTGACGGACTTGGCGATCCATGTGACAACTGTACCGATAGTGATGATGACGGTTTTGGTAATCCAAATATGTTTGCCAACACTTGTCCTGATGACAACTGCCCATCGATAAGCAATCCCGATCAAGCTGATGCCGACAACGACGGTACTGGGGATGTTTGCGACGAGTGCACTGACACCGACGGAGATGGTTTTGGTAATCCCGGATTCCCTATCAACACCTGCGAGGAAGATAATTGTCCTGAGATTGCCAATGAAGGACAGGAGGATTTCGACTCCGATGGTTTTGGGGATATTTGTGACAACTGTCCAGAGAATTATAATCCTGATCAACAAGATACTAACGGAAACGGAGTGGGAGATATCTGTGATGGATGTTGTGTAAACCGTGGAAATGTTGATGGAATTGTATCTTCGAATCCTGTTGATGTCGCAGATTTAACCTTTTTAGTGGCTTTCTTATTCACCTCCGGTATTGAACCACCTTGCGAAGAAGAAGGTAATGTTGATAATGTAGGAGAGCAGGGCAGTCTTATTGACATAGCCGATCTTACTTATTTAGTAGAATACTTATTCAATAGTGGCCAACCACCACCTCCGTGTTGATAATCTCTAAATGTAATTTTCTCAGGGCGGCAGTTATCTGTCGCCCTTTTTCACGGAAACAAGCCTAATAACTAAGTACTGCTGTCGAAACTGAATACAGTTCCAACCTACTCCCTACTAAGTAACTTCAACTCTTCACTTAAAAGACGGTATCTACTCCTGCTCAAAGGGAAAGTAAAAAATGTCAGTTGTTTGGCTGATACCGAAGAATATCTGCCTGATCTGGTGAAAAAACTAATACAAAGAAGCCTGCTAACAGGCATGATTGGGGACAGAGGGGGAAGTCCCAAACCATGGAAATCCATCAGCAGACTTCGTAATTCCCAAACGATATATTAATATTATAAGATGCAGCTCCTGATTTGTCAATCACTTAGGTGCTTGCCTTTTGATGATTTTTTTGCTATATTATAAATGCTCGTATGGCAATTCGCTTTGCACAGCCCGATTGTCGAGAGGAACTCGTGTCGGGATTCATGCCGGCTTATTGATTCATCATTAGATTTCGCACTCTTAAAGACCGGCTTTTTAGCTTCACTGGGGAAAAGAGAGCCAGTGCTGCCCAAAGCGACGCCGAGAAAGGAGGCTCAGCTATGAGTGCAATATATAGAGATCGGGTGTCTCGGAGTAGAAAACCCCGTTTTATATCCAATCTTAACCAAATTCCTCATCTGACTGATGAAGAGAAAGCCCGTCTCCACGCTGTAATGGAGACTTATGCTTTCCGTGTCAATGACTATTACCTGAAGCTCATTAACTGGTCTGATCCAAATGATCCTATCCGTCGGCTTGTAATCCCGCATGAAAGAGAGATGGATAACTGGGGTGATCTGGATGTTTCTCGAGAAAACAAGATTACAGTCAGAAAAGGAATTCAACACAAGTATAAGACTACTGTGTTGTTATTGGTAACTAAGGCATGCAGTTCTTATTGCCGCTACTGTTTTCGAAAACGCCTTTTTATGAGCGATAGTAACGAATCCGTTTGCGATGTAAATCAGAGTTTGGATTACATTCGTGATCATCCCGAAGTTGACAATGTTCTGCTTACAGGTGGCGATCCCCTGATGCTGAAAACTTCAAGGCTTGAAAGAATCATTGGTGAGCTGCGGCAAATCAACCATATCAGGGTAATTCGAATCGGTTCCAAGATACCGGCGTACAATCCGTTTAGAATACTCAACGACGATTCTCTGTTGGATATGCTGAAAAAGTATTCCCTACCCGATAGACGCATCTATTTGATGTGCCACTTCGACCATCCCCGAGAATTGACACCAGAAGCCCGCGAAGCAATCAGACGAGTGATAGACTGTGGAGTTATCTGCCTTAACCAAAACCCTATTATTCGGGGTATCTCTGATCGTCCCGAGGCGATGGCTGAACTGTGGAATGAGTTGGCTTACATGGGAGTAGCACAGTACTATGTCTTCCAGGGACGTCCAACAGCCGGTAACATTGCCTATGAGGTGCCAATTGTTGA
>QNAG01000115.1 GCA_003641415.1 Candidatus Zixiibacteriota bacterium
CTCGTGTTTGTAACCAGCTACCGGACGTATCTCTACTATATGTGGGAGCAAAGACATTTCATCCAGCTTGTCCAAAGGTATATCAAAACTGGCAGCGTTGAGCCATTTTGATACGTGTCTTAAAGAGCCACCGTGATCGATGATTTGATCCACGTAAGCCTGAACAACTGGCAGGTCGGCAAACAGTACCATGTCTTTATCGACTTTGGCGCGTCGCTTAAGGGATAGTTCAGATATAGAAACGCCAGCCGCTTTAACATCGAACTCCTCTTTTGTGAATACTCCTTTGTCGGCAAAAAAGACCCATACGCGGGCAGTGTCAGTATAACGTTGATGGAGATAATCGTAGGATGCCTGCCCAATGATATAATCTGTTTTGGCTCTCACTACTGGTTGAGGCAGAAGGTTACCTGGTTGAGTAGCTGCATGGGCAAGAGGTAGGCTTATGATAATAATGGCGGTAATAAAGGTAAGGGATGTGCAAAAGTGTGTAAGACTTCGTTTCATCTGTTTTTCCTTTTATGTAACTAATTGTAGGTTGCGGACATAGAGTCACGGACCATTGGTAATATTTTAAGTTACCACAGTTTTAATTTTTGTCAACCGCTAATTGTATTCTACCCACTTCTATTGGAAATATCCCATACTTCCTTACGAAAATAATATTCTGATCAAAACAAGATTCACAAGACAATATACAGATTGCTCTGTAATTTACTATCGGATAAAGTGATACAAATAACACATAGTTTGTTAAACATATTTCTGGGGGAGGTATAGTGATTGCTTATGGAAATATGACAAAGAAATACCTAGCTGTGTTGGAAGTATAAAAGTGGTGCTATCCTATATTTAATGTCCAGCAAAGCGAACAGAGGAGACGATATGACTAGCTCAACGAGAAAAATGCGCTCTCCAAGTGGCTTTACTCTTATAGAGTTGATGGCAACAGTGGTAATAATTGGAATCGCAACTGCCATGGCGGTTCCCCACTTTGATGTAGCGTTTGAACGAATTAGATTCAGAAGTGCTAATAGAGATATTGTGTCGGCAATAAAAGTCGCAAGGTCAAACGCAATCTCTGAAAAACAACAGTACGGTATCTATATCAATGGAGCTGATCTGACTGTAACAGTGTTTTGTGATACAGTAAATCCTACCGGGTACCAGTTTGAGAGTGATGACGAGATTATTACTGTTGATACATTATCGAGAGAACTCTGCTATTTGGGTACTAATGTTAATGGGGACGTGATTATTTTCAGCCCTAATGGATCGGCTCATTTTACTGTCTCAGGAGGAGGAGGAGCGGATATTATATCACTCGTTGATAATGAATATCTTGTGGCGACACAAACACATAACGTTCTGGCATCGACTGGACGTATCCATTCGACCAGTCAATATTATTAACCGATGATTATTTAATCCTCAGCCAGAATTTTATAGCGAAAATTCTTTACCGGCTCAAACCGATTTCCGGATTAGGGCTGGTTCATATATTACTTCCGCTCCTGTCTCTTATTCGTATCGGGAGCGGTTTTTCTATTGTCGTTCAATGGAATATAACTTCCCAATAAACAGGTAAAGAGCAGCGTGCATTAGGTCGATAATATATCTGACAAGGATGTATTGAAAGCCGGATCCAAGTTTGATCAGTTACTCATTTTTTTCACTGGTTCGGTTAATATGCTGAGGATCGCGCCGATAAGAACAAATATACGAATACAAAACGTTGCAAAACTATAGAGAAGCCTATGTTGTTTTCTTCAGGAAGTAAAAGTACAGTCGGATTGGACATCGGGGCTAGTTCCATTAAGCTGGTTAAGCTCGATCACACCAAAGCAGGATTCTCGGTAGCGGCAATTGGTGTGCGAGAACTTCCACCCGAAGCCATTGTGGCCGACGAAATCAGGGACCGGGAAGCTGTGATATTTAATATCCAATCCCTGATTGATCAGACTGACCCAAGAATCAAAAATGTCGTTATGGCCGTCTCTGGTCACGGTGTTATGACCGATCGATTTACAATCGATAAGAAGACAGGAAGTGAGGCAGAACAGGCAATCCTGTTTGAGACTGAACAGCGAGCTCCCTTTGATGTTGATGATGTTTCTCTCGATTATCACATCATCAAGGTGGAAGAGGAGATCAATAAGATGGATATCCTTCTGGTGGCAGCCCGCAAAGAATTTCTTCAGACTCAACTCGATTTGGTTGAGGATTGCGGATTACGGCCAGTCATTGTCGATGATGATTCCCTTGCGATTTATAATGCCTATGAGTACAACTACGAGATAGACCCGACTAAAACAACAGCTTTGGTCAACATTGGTTACGATGTGACAAACATTACGTATATACTTGATGGGCACTACCATTCCACTCGTGATGTGTCCGCAGGCACTAGAGACATCTATAATGCAGTGCAGAAAGAATTCCGACTTAACCCGGAATTAACTAATAAAGCCATTAAAGGCGAGATGAACGACTCAATTGATCAAGACATGCTAAAAGCAACTATCATTACTGCTACTGATGAGTTGTTGTCTGGAGTTGAGTTGGCGTTTTCGTATTTCAAATCGCAAAGTAAAACTGAAGCAGTTGACTGGATTGTTCTATCTGGCGGAGGCTCTTTGACACCCTACCTGCCGGAGTTACTCCAGTCAAAGCTTAACGTACCCCTAGAGATAGCCAACCCGCTCCGTCGGGTTGACTACGATCCAGAACTATTTCAGTATTTACAGCCGGAGAAGATAGCGCCTCTTCTAACGGTATCTATTGGCTTGGCGATGAGGAAGGTGAGGTAAGAAGCTAATGATAGAAATAAACCTACTTCCCAAGCAATATCAACGCAAATCGGTAAGCCTGTCGTTTGGCAAACCTGGTATATATGCTATAAGCATTGCTGCCGGGATTATCTTGATGCTGGTGAGTGTAACTTTTTACCAGATGCACCAGGTCGGGGTGCTGGAGGACAACATCTCTAAAGCCCACCAGCGAGCTGACATGTTACAAAAAGACATCCAGTTAGTGGATGCGTTAACTGATGTTAAGGGGAAAATCAGCGAGCGTATGGCTGCGGTGGAAAAACTCGACAGTCACCGTACTGCCTGGATCAGGATTCTGGAGGATATTAGCCGTAATGTGCCGGAATTTATCTGGCTGGCTCGTTTTACCGAGTTGAACCCGCCGAAAGTTGATACTACGAAACAGCAGGAAAATGCATCGTCAACACCGATTAACGATCGGGTACGGACAGCAGAAATCGAAGGATATGCTTTTACCCTAAATGCCCTGGCCTCGTTTATGATTAACATGATGCGCTCTGACTATTTCGACAATGTTGAAATGAAAACAACGTCGGAAAAAGTATTCGGAGATCAGAAGGCGTATAACTTTGTGCTGTCCTGCGATCTGCACTATCTCTCTGACGAAGACTTGAGGGGTTTAATTGCTCAGGTCGAACAACAGGACAACTCCAAAAACAGTGCAACCCATAAGAGCCTTAACTGAGGAAGCAGGTCATGGATTTTAAAGACCCCAAAATACAAAAAATAATGATTGGAGCGATTGCCTTCTTCATTGTAGGCTACTTTTGGTACACTCGCCTTTATGTCAAATATGACACACAAATTGCACAGAAAAGCTCCGAGTTCGAAACTATTACTACTAATTTGCGCAATGTTGAAATGAAGGCCAAGTCTCTGGATGCACTACAAGTAGAATACGCTGATCTGATCAGTCGCTATCATGAAATCGAAGCCCTTCTACCTGAAGTAAAACAAATCCCTTCTCTGCTGGTTCAGCTGCATACAGCTTCATCACTGACAGGTACTCGAATTACAAATATGATACCACGAACGCTGGAACCGGAGCAATTCTATAATATAGCCTCGTTCGATATTGAAATGACAGGGACATACCATAATTTCGGTAAGTTCATTTCGTATGTGTCCAACTTCCCATTTATCGCCAATATTTCCAACATGGAACTGACTTCTCAAAATCTGGCGATTTCGAAGGAGGCAGCAGAGGAGAATTCGGGTTCAAGGAAAGAGACATTAACAGCCCGGTTTGTTTTGTCAACATACTTCGTCAAGGAAGGGGAACGGCTCAGTGAGCTTGTTCTCTAGGAGGTAAGGTAAGCAATGAAAAAGGCTTTAGTCATACTATTTTTGGGTTTTGTACTGATTGCCAGTGGTGCTCTGGCCTCCCAGGTGACGAATGTAGAGGTATTCTACCAGGATGGCCTTACTCTGGCTCGAATAGATATTGATGGAACTGTGCGGTTTTCCCACCAGACAGAAGTGTCCAAAGACGGCAAACCATTCCGTGTAATTGTCGATATCCTTTCAGCTACCCATCGCCTTGGGGCTAAAAACTTCTGGGCTTTGCCAGAATGTCCCATTAAAGGATTACGAACAAGTCAATATTCCGTCAAACCCGAGAAGGTAGTTCGGTTGGTTTTCGATATGTATCAGGAAACCATTTACCAGGTAGCTTCTGATGAGAAGTCGGTAGTAGTATCATTCCCGAATCCGAAAGGTAAATTATTTCCCAACTGGTCTACAAAAGAAGTTGTTGCAAAACTGATTGCTTCCCGTCAAGAAGAGAAAAAGACAGTTTCCGTTACTCAGGTAACAGATCCTCAGCAGGCATCAAGCAAGAAGACTGTGACAGAAGTGAATGCCGAGATAGAGAAGGATCGTCTGGCCAGTTTACAAAGTACTGATAGTCCTGTGGTAACGGCAACACTGCCAGTCACTAAGAAGGTGGCAGTGTCGACTCCAAAGGTTACCAGACCGAAGACAATTGCTCTTGATGTTCCGGAAAAGCCGGAAATCGATGAAAAAACTATTCAACCTGAAACACCTCAAGCGTTGGTAAGCAATACGGAAACTTCGAAAGCACCTGCAAAAAAACAGTCTCTAAAGGCGAAGGTGGTTGCTTCTCAGAAATCAACCAGTGTCAACACAAATAAGAAATTTGCTGGTTCTGTGGCACCCGGGGTCGAACAATCTGCAAAGCAAAAGGTAACTTCTGAACCCAAAGGACAAATTGTAACGAAACCGACTGCTGAGAAAAAAGATAAATCTTCCACGAAATCACTTGCGGTTCAAAATCAGCCTGAAACTCAGGCAACTGCAAAAGCAGATGTTGTCAATCGTACAAAGGAAGAGCCCACTAAGCCAAAAGCAACTGTTCAGAAAAAGTCGGAATTGAAGAAGGAACTTGTTGCCAAGCCATTATCAGCAGAGATAACTAAGCCGAAGGACACTCAGCTGACTACCAGTAAGAAAAAGGCAACCACAACCGCAGAAAAACCAAAGAATCAGGACAATGTCAATAAATCGGTATTGGCTAAAGCTGAGCAGCCAAAGAAAGCTAATAATACAAAGATATCCAAAACTTCAGTTGCAGTAACCAGTACTATTAATGACAAAGCTACAACAACTGTTGCGGTTAAACCGGCCGGGACTGCTAATGAGACCGATGTAAATAAAACTAAGACAGTAGCTAAACAGAAGAAACCAACCTCTCGATTCCGTCGGTCACCTACTAGACCTACCAAGATTAAAGGGACGCTTGTGGCAGAATTTCCCAAGCGTCTCGTGATCAAGTATAAAGCTCGTGGACGTGACCCGTTTGAGACTCTTATCAATGAGACTAAAACCTATAATAGTCCGATTGGGCAGCGAGTGCCCAATGTGGAAGGGCTGCGCTTGGTTGGTGTTATCGAGTCAGATGGAATGTCTAACAGTGCCCTTTTCGAAGATCAGGATGGGTATGGATATATACTGAAGGAGGGAGACAAGGTTCGCAAAGGGTACGTTCTAAGAGTTGAACAGAATAGAGTTTATTTCCAGATATTCGAGTATGGTTGGAGCCGTACTTTATCTCTGAATTTAGAAGAATACTAAGGAAAGGCAGGTACGTATAATGTGGTGGAAATTGCCGAGAAAATCCCAAGTGCTGACAATTCTGGCTGTGGTAGTTTTAG
Source organism: Candidatus Zixiibacteriota bacterium (assembly GCA_003641415.1). Lineage (GTDB taxonomy): Bacteria > Zixibacteria > MSB-5A5 > GN15 > FEB-12 > B120-G9. The sequence goes on from QNAG01000115.1 coordinate 6,005, forward strand.
TAGTGTTGCCGGTTTCTGCACAAGAATCTGGTAATCCAGAACAGCCGATCAAGAATCTTCAGTTCCAGTCAGCCGACGTCCGCTCAGTATTGACGTTCCTGGCCGATTATGGTGGAGTCAATCTGGTTGTGGCTCCTCAAGTGGAAGGAACGGTAACCATTAAACTCCGCGATGTTAAATGGCGTGCTGCTATGGATATTATAGGGCGTACCTACGATCTTGCTATTGTGGATGAGTCGGACAGTTTCATTCGGGTTCTGCGTGCAGAGGATTTCCGAAAAGAAGTAACGGAGCAAAAGAAACACGCTATGTCAACACGCGAACTTGCTGAGTTGGAAACCCAGATTATCTATATATCGAATTCCACTTCCGATGATATTGTCGAGGCGGTAAAATCGCTGATGACGGATCGGGGTAAAGCTACAAGTGATTCTCGCTCCAATTCAATTATTGTTCAGGAAGTTCCCACCAACATGGGCAAAGTGGTAACTTACATCAAGGAGCTGGATCGCCCAGCCAAACAGATAAAAATTTCAGCCCAGTTGTTAGAGGTGTACACGAATGATCTCGAAGAATTGGGTATTAGCTGGTCAGCTTCAGGTACTTACAACACAGAATCGGGACGAAGTTTTCCCCAGGAAGGGAAGGTAAATGCAACTCGAAGTCCTGATGTTGTTGGGAGCTACAATATCACAGCTTTACAGCATGGTTGGACGATTGATGCTATAGTGCAAGCCATCGTCAATAGTGGTAAGGGCAAAATCATTGCCCATCCTGAAATCACAACCGTTGACAATAAAGAAGCTCGGATTCAGATGGGGCAGAAGATTCCAGTTAAGCAATTTGATGAATCCGGAAACGTGGTCATCAAATTCGAAGAAGTAGGAACTATTTTGAGGGTTACTCCGCATATTACGGCAGAGAATCGAATCGTCATGCACCTGAAGCCGGAACGTTCTACCTACCAGTTTGATCCTAATGGTGTGATTATTAATACAAGTAATGCTGAAACTAACATAATTGTTAATGATGGCCAAACGGCTGTGATCGGTGGGCTGACAACCGAGGATGAAGTCGAAACGGAAGTCGGAGTGCCATTATTGAAGGACATCCCTCTATTGGGTAGATTGTTCAAATTTACTAACAAGCGCTCTGAAATTCGTGATCTTGTGATCTTTGTAACACCCACGATGGTGGAAAATGATCTGGCTATGGAAGGGAGATAATCCTTACAATATTGCATGTACAGACGGGGATATCCAACTGTTTTATTTAGGCAGGTTTTCTCCTGTACAAATAGTGTCAATAGTAATATCGACTGAAAGCTTAATCATTAAAAGGCCGAATGAATTTGATAATTAACGTGTCCGAAGAATGGGAGATAGTATGAAAAGCAAGAATTTCATTGGCTGGGTTGGATTCGTGATGTTGATTCTAACTATAGCCCTTTTGACTGGTTGTGATTCCAAGAGTGTTCGAGATGATACTACAACCAGCGAGGATTTCCAAGTCACTATTTCTGCTTCCCCTTCCGAAGTTGATCTCAGTTCCAGTGTGGTAGTGGAAGTTCTGGTAGTTGACGGTAGTGTGCCTCAGGCTGATCAGGAAGTACGCTTTCAAGCCTCACCAGCTTCAGCTGGTCACTTTTCACCGGACACTGCCATTACCGATGATAATGGTCTGGCAGCAACGGTCTTTATACCGTCTTCCACTGGAGAAGCAATTATCACAGCTAGTACAGATATTGGCCTCTCAACGGCCACCAACTCTTGTACAATTACTGTAACAACGAGTGGAAGCGATGATCCCTCAAGTAACTCCGGCAGGATATCTATTTCAGCTAATCCGAGAACTTTGTTTGCTGATGATCACTCTTCTTCAGCAATTACTTTAACAGTATGCGATTCATCCGGACATCCTGTTGCTACTCCAACCACTATTAAGCTGGTTGCGGGCGATCGATTTGATGATGCCAATGGTGATGGTATCTGGTCAGCCTGTTGCGATTCTGTGCTTGAGGATGCCAATAACAATGGCACATGGGATCCTAATGGAAGTATCCCAGCCACTGCTACAACAGAAGGTACTACTGGTACTGTTACTGTTAATTACACAGCCGGATCAGTCCCTGGGATGGTCTATATCAGAGCATCCGTTTCCGGGACAGAGATTCAAGCCGCAGCTGAATTTGCTCTGGAATTGGTGCCTCAGGGTAGTAACGGGAGTATTGGTATTTCTCTCTCTGATCATGTTCTTCTTGCCA
>QNAG01000116.1 GCA_003641415.1 Candidatus Zixiibacteriota bacterium
TTTACCTCATCCTGAAAGGGGAACTTCCCATCAAGGCGGAAGCGGAATTGATGAACGCCATTTTGGTGGCTTCAATTGATCATGGCGCTTCTCCCCCGTCGGTTTTAGGAACCCGTACAGTTGTTTCCGGTGGTAACTCACTTAACGCCGCAATAGCGGGTGGTGTGCTTGTGATAGGTGACACGCATGGTGGCGCGATTGAGCAATCGGCGAAAATAATGCAGGAATGGGTGAAGAAGGGTGGTGAGACTACAGCGCTCGCCGAACAGCTTGTTGACTGGCTTAAAGAAAACAAAAAACGCATGCCCGGTTTTGGCCATCGCCTGCACAATGTAGACCCGCGAACAGCCAAACTGTTTGAGATTGCCGCCCGTCATGGCTACAGCGGAAAACATATTGAACTCTGCAAAGCAATTGAATCCACTCTGGCAAAGAAGCTGGGAAAAAAGTTGCCTATCAATGTTGATGGCGCTGTAGCGGCTGTTATCTCCGATATGGGTTTCGACTGGAGGCTTGGGAAAGGGTTCTTCATCATCTCCCGCGTGCCGGGATTGCTGGCTCATGCGTATGAGGAAATGACACGCGAGAAACCAATGCGCAAACTCGGTCCACTTCCGTTTGAATACGATGGCCCTTCAAAGAGAGAAATTTAGCGACGTAGGGCAGAACCCCTTAGTGACGTAGGGCAGAACCCCTTAGTGGTTCCGCCATTGCTTATTGGTGCGACATGGGTGTTCCATAGCTTGGCTATGAGATTGTGAAGGGGCCTTCTGAGGAAAAATGGCAAGTTTGAAGACAAATCTGCCCTACAGGACTAAAGGCATGTAAGCTATAGGGCGGTGGAGGATAATTGGCTTATATAATAAAATCCGAGATTCAATAGTTTACAATGATCAACAAAGTAGAAGGGAAGCGAACATGGGCAACATAACGAAGAATATTCTGTTAAGTGTTGTGGCTATTATTTTATTAGTATATACCACTGCAATAACCGAGCCACTCAATAACCCAGACGGACGAAGTTGTATTTATTTAGGGATTGATGGGGTTCACCACGACTGGGAAATCACCTACGAATCACACGACACCCCACTAATGTCAAGATCGTCAACTGAGGTTGGGCCTGCCTTCGGCTTAATTGTCCCTGCACAGGACAATTTGACATTTGTTTTATCACTCTCTCTTTTTAAGAGCGATGACTTTGGTTTGCCCGATGATTATGATTGGTCTACGTCGTCAACAGAATTACATTTTTCTCTCGGCTTCAAAATATACTTGAATCATTGAAGGGGCAGCCGAAACTTTTTTGTCACCCATTCCCTTTATTTGTCACCCCAGCGAAAGCTGGGGACCAGTGCACAGGCAACGCCTGCTAGATTCCTGCTTTCGCAGGAAAGACAATACAACATAACTGCCAGTAGGTCAAACGGCCTGCCGCTTGACGGTTAGGTCTGATTCCAATTTCATATTTGCGCTAATGAGAATCGCTGGCTACTTTAACCTAATGAAGTCAAAAATAAACCTGCCAATGATACTGCTGGCAGTTGCTGCCCTGGGAACCCCGATCATTCTAACTAACATAGAACTGCCGGGTGATAATTACCTGTGGAGAGTTATAGCCAACACAGGACACATCCCATTATTTGGCATGTTTTCACTCGTGATGCTCGTGTTGTCTGTGAAAATCCTCGGGACCAGTGTACGGAAACGCTACCTGCATTATGTCATTTCTCTCGCCGTTGCAATGGTAATGGGAGTTATTTCTGAATTCTCACAAATCTCCGGTCATCGTGATGCCGATGTCTGGGACCTGGTCAGAGATATCGGTGGAGCAATCTCATTTCTTGGGTTGTGCATGTTGTTTGACCATCAGATGGAAACCAGTTGGAAAAAGTGGGGTCGCAAAGCCAAAGCCTTAGTGGCACTGATAATTTTTTTAATACTCTCCGTTGGAATTGCTCCTATGGTTCTCTGGGCGGGCGCATACTGGCACAGGGACAACGCCTATCCGGAGATATGTGGGTTTGATTCTTTATGGGAAACCATGTTCCGAAAAACAAAGGGCGCAAAGCTGATAGTGGTTGCGCCCCCCGAAAAATGGAAAAGCTCGCTTGGCGATCGCGTGGGCAGGTTAACATTTCAACCAGTTACATACTCCGAAATCACTGTGCTGGAAACTGACCCCGATTGGACCGGGTATAAATACTTCACTTTTGAAGTTTACTCAGAATTGGATTCTGAAATCTATCTCACTCTGAGGATTGAAGATGTTTACCATAACAACAGACATGACGATCGATTCAATCGAAGAATCAGTGTCGCTCCGGGGCTTAATCAGGTAGCTATTCCTTTGCTTGATATCAGAACTGCCCCGAAACAACGAGAGATGGATATGACAGCCATTCGCACTTTTAGTCTGTTTGCCTATAAGCCTGTGGATACGTTTACAATTTATCTCGACAATTTCAAGTTGCAGTAAAGCTGAATAGCATTTGATCGACGTATATAAGTCAGTTACTACGGGACTCATGATGCCCTGAAGCTAATTTCTTTTCGTCCTATTCAAGTATTGTCTTTTCTTTTGCTCTTTCCGTTTCAGGGCTTTCTCGATTACCTTCGCCGGGTTTATCGCATTTGTTTCCGGCTCGAATAAATCAGCCATTTTCGCATCATTAACTTTGTATAACATCCCGGCCCGATCCCGACTTATATAGCCTTCATCCACCAAGTGCCGTCGAAGAGTGACATGGTCAATCTCAATTTTCTGACCAATTTTAGCCAACCATTGTTTCAACACTTCATTCAATTCACTTTCGGAATAGTCCCGATGAGGCTCAAGTATCAGCGCAATGCTTTTGAAAAGAATATGTTGGTCTTGGCGTTTTCGAGGAAGGCCACGACCACCCTTTTTAAGACAGAGGGCTTCAAGGCGTTTTTCAAATTCATCAACATTGATTTTCGACATTGCGTCTCTCCAACTCTCACCCTGGATTGATAGAATCAAATAGCTATTGTACGTGATAACTTACGTTTATATCGATATTTCTCAAATAAATACTGTCTGCTATTTACATCTTTCCCAATATCCCCTTTACGTGTGCAAGGCGGTTAGTGTCTTTTATCTGCCCCAGGTCAACAGTCACCTGCGCGCGACCAATCATCGAGAACTCCATTGGACAGTTGGTTGCTTTTCTGAGAGATTCCACCATCTCCCGTGTCAATTGGTGATCCTCCCGGAAGAATAAATTCGCCTTACCGTGTCTAAGTTTGAGTTTCTCTATGCCATGCACCGCAGCTAACACTTTGGTCGCCATTGCATCAAAGAGGTTCGTTCCAGAAAGAGGCATTTTGCCGAATCGATCGGCTATTTCCCCGCGGATTTTCTCTACCTCATCAATTGTGTGGCAATCTGCTAAGCGACGGTAAATATCGACTTTATGCTGACGGTTGCTGACATATTTATCACTCAGGTGTATCTCAACATCAAGTTCGAATTTGACTTCAGGTAGACGCTGCAGCTCCTGTCCTTTAAGTTTGGCCACAGCTTCTTCCAATAGTCGGTTGTACATATCATAGCCGACCTCTTCAATGAATCCCGACTGCTTTGCCCCAAGCAGAGAGCCGGCACCTCTGATTTCGAGATCACGCATAGCTAGGGCAAAGCCGCTTCCCAAATCGGAGTGGGATTCCAGGGCGCGGAGCCTTTTGACAGCGTCAGGTTTGAGCCGTTTAACCGGTGGGCTGAGCAAGTACGCATAAGCACGGGCAGCGCTTCGACCGACTCGTCCCCGCATCTGGTACAATTGCGCCAGACCGAACCTATCAGCACGGTTGATTATGATAGTGTTAGCATTCGGAATGTCGAGACCAGATTCAATAATCGAGGTACACAGTAGCACATCGTGTTGCCGAGCCATAAACGCCAGCATTATACCTTCTAACGATTTCTCATGCATCTGACCGTGCGCCACTGCTATGCGTGCCTGGGGAATAATTTTCTTGAGATAGTGATACATGGAATCAATTGTTTGTACCCGGTTGTGCACGAAAAAGATTTGCCCTCCCCGGTCAATCTCGCGAAGAATGGTAGTAGCGATGATAGCCGGTTCAAACTCGACAATTTCAGTGATGATTGGAAGCCTGTCCTTAGGAGATGTATTGATAAGGCTCATGTCGCGCACACCAATCATAGACATCTGTAATGTACGAGGAATCGGTGTTGCGGACATCGAAAGCGTGTCCACGGTGGTTTTCAACTGACGCAGTTTCTCTTTGTGACGTACCCCGAAACGGTGTTCCTCGTCAATAATAAGAAGACCAAGATCACGGAAGCTGATATCCTTTGAAAAAAGTCGATGTGTACCAATAACAAGTTCCACTTTTCCTTCCGCCAGGTCGTCTACTATGGCTAACTGTTCTTTGCGGGTTCTGAAACGTGAGAGCATTTCTACACGGACTGGAAATTCCGCCAATCTCTCTGAAAACGTTTGAAAATGTTGTTGAGCCAGGATAGTTGTCGGAACGAGCACTGCTACCTGTTTACCCTGTTCAATCGCCTTAAATGCTGCGCGGACAGCAACTTCGGTCTTGCCGTAACCGACATCGCCGCAGATTAGTCGATCCATTGGTCGTGTGTTGGTCATGTCACGCTTGACGTCATTGATAGCTTTAATCTGATCAGGGGTTTCTTCGAATTGAAATGAAGCTTCGAGCTGTTTGAGCCAAACGGTATCTTCACCAAATGAGAATCCGGGTCTATCTTTACGTTTGGCATATAATTCTATCAAGTCGGCGGCCATATCGTCAATGGCTTTTCGGGTTTTCTTTTTCAGTTTATCCCAGCCGGGTCCGCCTAAATGTGTCAGAGTGGGAGCGGTGTCTTTACCAGCGTATTTCGACACCCGGTTAAACTCCTCGACCGGTACATACAGTCGGTCTTTCTCAGCATATTCCAGCAGGAGACAGTCGCGGAGACTGTTATCTACAGTGATAGTCTCTAATCCTAAATATCGAGCGATACCGTGATCGGTGTGGACAACGAAATCCCCTCTGTTAAGGCTGGAGTAATCGGATATGACCGCCCCTTCCTTAAATTTCTTTTTACGGATACGACGATGATAACGACTGAATATCTCGTGGTTTGTAAGAATGGCAAAGCGACCCTGCTGGCAGACAAATCCACCTTTTAGATCGGCTACTTCAATAGCGGGTTTGCTGTCTTCACCAATACGCTCGGCGATAAGTTCATTGAGGCGATTAACTTGTCCGGCAGTATCAACCGCAATAAAACTAACCATCCCCAAGGCATCGTATTCCGTGGTTGCCTCAACAAGAAGGTCAAGACGTGAGCCAAACGATGGATGCGGCATACAGGCGAAATCAATAATGTCTTTACGACCTCCTCGAAAAGGCACTCGATCAACCCGGGGATGTTCGGCCAAAGATGCAAATACTTTTTCCGGCGACTGGTAGTAAGCTTCAGGAACCGGCAATTTGGTAAGTTTCTCCTTAAGGCGAGCATACAGAGTTTGTCCTTCCTCGATAATGGCTTCCGCTTCATCCTGAAGACTACCCTCCCCATCGAGAATCACCACAGCGTCGGTGTCAAAGTAATCCAACAGTCCACCCTGACTGATTCCGAAAAGGATTGCAAGCCATTCCAGCCCGGGAAGTTCCGGATCGTTGAGGTATCTACTTCGAAGATAATCGGCATCATTTTCAGGCAGTGCCGCCAAGTGTTCCTCAAGGCTATCCTGAGTTACTGGCACTTCCCGTTTTGGTAGTAATGATACTTCATCAATTCGTCGGATAGTACGCTGATCAGACACATCGAAGAGACGAAGAGTATCAATCTCATCACCGAAAAACTCCACTCGCACAGGAGTCTCTGAACCGGGAGAGAAAAAATCCAGCAGTCCTCCCCTGACGGCAAAATCTCCCACTTCCTCAACTACCGATACACGACGGAACCCCAGAGTAAGCAATCTTTGCACCAGATTATCCATGTCTGCGATTTTGCCCACCTCGAGGTGAATGCGGCTATTGATAAACTGTTCGCGGGAGATTGTTGGTTCCATCAGTGCCCTGATCGGGCAAACTACTACCGCCAGCTTCTTGTCCAACAATCCAGCCAGAGTTGAAATCCGCCTACCCATGATTTCACCTTGTGGGGCGCGAAAATCATACGGAAGAATCTGTCGGGCCGGGAAATGGCCAACTCGGTTCGATCCCATAAGAAAGGCAAGGTCATCGTGTAAATCGGCGGCATCTTCAGAACGTTGTGTTACTATAACAATAGGTCGCTCAAGTCGCTCATTAAGGGCATTAACAAGAAAAGACAGGCTCGATCCGGCCAGCCCGGAGATTGTTTGGCAGCGATGTTCGTCATTAACAATTCGCTCACAAAGCTCGACAAGAGATGGATAGGTCAGCCATCGCTGGGAAATTCGGTTCATCAGAGATGCAGAGGAATTCTTAACGTTTACAGACATGTGTGTATCCTACTCTAACATGCAAGAGAGTTGTCTGATAAAATCAGAGTTTTCTACTCTCTAATTTCTAAAGAAAACACAAAAACCCCCATAGACGGTTCTACCGCCCGGGGTAAACTTCTATTAAATTGTATCTTCAATATAGGAAAAAACTTTCAGACTGCTATAAAAAACTCGGCTTAGCCTGTTTCTGCTTCATGCAACAGATCCGAACCAACTTCTATTTGGTCATAGTGGCTGGAACGCATTTGATATAGCACAACAATCGTAACACGACGGTTGCGGGCATCATTGGGCGAGCCAACAATCATGGGGAACTGATCAGCGTATCCACTAACTTCCTGCACTTGACCTTCGTAGAGTCCGGAGACTTCCATCAACTGTCTGGCAGAATTTGCTCTATCGGCTGAGAGTTCCCAGTTGGAGTAATCCAGATTGCCGCTGTATGAGGCATCGGTGTGTCCCTCAATTACCAGTCGATTTTGCAAGGTTCCCAATTCCTTTGCAATAGTCATAAGAATGACAGCGCTTTTCTGTAACAGTTTAGCGGAACCTGGTTCAAAAAACGCCGGTGAGGATTCGGATTCGTTGAGAATTATGCGTAATCCTTCAGATGTCATCTGGACCTTTATATTATCCTTGAGTCGGGCAAAAGCCTCCTGCTTTTGCAGTTCCTGAACGATATTCTTAGCCGCTTGATTCATCTTCTTTTTTTCAATATCGCTCGGACCTTTTGCCTCTTCCTGCGTCTTGGCTTTACGAGAACCTATAGAAGGATCACCACTCGGGATTACGCTACTGGAACCCTTCAATACTCCTGAAGCTCCCTTCAACTTGAATTTTCCAGGGTCGCGGAAATGCCCCGCAACCGCTTCTCGTACCTCTGGAGCCTGGCCAACTAACCACATGACCAAAAAGAACGCCATCATGGCAGTCATGAAATCAGCGAAAGCTACTTTCCATGCTCCACCGTGATGTCCATGGTCGCCTTTCTTGATACGCTTAATGATTATTGGTTGTTGTGATTCGTCAGCCATAGTAAATTATTTCTTCTTGGCTTCATTGCAAGCATCTTCAAGTTCGGTAAAACTGGGGCGAACTTCAGCAAACAGAGAACGCCGTGCAAATTCAACAGAGATAGTACCAGCTACACCTTTATGAAAAGAGAGTAAGGCTAATTTCATGCAAGTGAGATACTGTTTATCATCATTAAGGCGGTGTTTCATTGCGCCTGCAAGTGGACCAATAAAACCATAAGAACCAAGGATTCCCAAGAAAGTACCAACGAGCGCAGCACCTACTTTGTGACCGATTTGCTCAGGAGGACCATCGATAACTCCCATAGTAATAACAATACCAAGCACCGCTGCAACGATACCAAGTCCTGGCAGGGCGTCTGCCACTGAGTTTAGCGCACTTGACGGGCGCTCTTCCTCTTCATGCATTATTTCAATATCGTTATCCATTAGATCTTCAAGATCCATTGGCTGTACTGCTCCTGATATAATTACACGCATGGTATCTGCAAAAAAGTTCACTGCATGGTGGTTCTTCAAAAATTTTGGATACCGCTGAAATATTTCGCTTTCCTCGGGGTGCTCAACATGGCTTTCCAAGCCGATGAGCCCGTCTTTTCGGGCGATATTAAAAATCTCGAACATCATAACTAATAGTTCGAGATAGTCTTTCTTGCCTAACCCCCCACCCATACAACCAATCAACTGTGAAATAATCGCTTTGACTACCTGAAA
>QNAG01000117.1 GCA_003641415.1 Candidatus Zixiibacteriota bacterium
CTTTTTGTCCGGTGGGATCATGGATTGTCACAGATGTCAATTTTGATGACATCCTGGTTGAAGGAATCCTCAATGATAAAGTGATGCAATCAGGGCGGAGTTCTCAAATGATATTCAGCGTTTCATATTTGGTCAGCTATATTTCTTCTGTTATGACTCTTAACCCCGGAGATCTCATATCGACCGGAACACCATCAGGGATATCCCCGATGAAACCCGGAGATAAGATAGAGGTCCGAATTGAAAACGTCGGTACTTTGGTTAACTATGTAATTTCAGATGAACATTGATGTGTACAAGGAATTAAAAGACATCTGATGGTAAGACGGAGCTAAGGTTATAAGGATGACTGAACGGTTGTACTATCACGACTCGGCATTACTGGAATTTGATGCCAGGATTGTCGCGACAGGAAATAATGACAAGAGTTATTATACCGTTCTTGACTGCACTGCTTTCTACCCAACCTCGGGGGGACAATTGTATGACACGGGAGAATTAGGAGGAATTGAAATTGAAGAGGTCATTGAGTCAGATGATGGAGAAATATGGCACCTATCATGTGAACCAACTGGGGAAGTTGGACAAATACTGCATGGTGTAGTGAATCACCAACGGCGCATGGCCAACTGTCAGAAGCATACGGCGCAACATATACTCAGCCAGGCCTTTGTTCGTCTCTTTGGATTTGAAACGGTTTCGGTGCATTTGGGTGAAGAATACGCGGCTATCGAACTGAATGAGCTTTCAGTAACGAACAAGCAGTGGCGTAAAGCGGAAGATGTCTCCAATAATATCGTGTTTGAAAATCATCGGGTGGTAGTTAAGTTTCTTGAAGGCGAGGAACTTACTGATATACCTTTGCGTAAGAAGCCTAACCGAGAAGGTCCGCTGCGAATTGTCAACGTAGGAGATTTCGATTACTCAGCTTGTGGTGGAACGCATTGCCGTTCTACTGCTGAAGTGGGAATAATAAAGATTATAGGTACCGAAAAGATGAGGGGGCATACACTGGTGAAGTTCCTTGTTGGAGTCCAGGCACTCAAGGACTACAACCGTCACTTTGAGATCACTGCTTGCTTATCTCGGGAAATGACTTGTAGTGCAGATGATCTTGTAGAAAAAGTTGGCAAGTTAATAGTGGATAACAAGAAATTCAGGGGTCAGGTCGGGCAACTTCAGAAAGAGTTGCTGCCAATCAGGGTACAAGCATTAGTAAATACAGCCCGCCAGTTTGGGAAACACAATGTTATCCTTGCTGTAATTCACGATCTTGATTCAAAATTGACGAGTTCCCTTGCCATACAAGTAGCTACGCAAATAAATGGAGTATCATTTCTCCTCATTGATGGACGATTGATTGTGGCAAAAGCTCCCGAATGCGGTCTGCATGCCGGAAAGTTTGTCAAACAACTTGGCGCTGAATGTGGTCTTAAAGGAGGCGGAAACGAGCACTTGGCACAGTTGGGAGGAGCGGACGAATCTTTTTTTGAACAGTATGAAACAGTTATAGAGCGGCTGGTGGCGAATGAGTAGGTGTACCTTTATACTATGGCCGATGCTACTGTGCGTTCTGTTAAGCGATTTTGTGACAGCTCAGGTTAAGAACTCGATGCCTTTGAAGTGGACCTCCGACGAACAGGAGTTGATGCAGTTAAATGGTAAATGGGTAACATATTTCAACGGTAACGTAGTGATTGTTACGGAGACAGGTCGTATTTATTGTGATTCGGCAATTTGGCTTGCTGACAGTTACGCTAACTTCAAGGGTCATGTGGTTGTTGATGATGCTGAGTATCAATTAAAGGCTGATTCCGTTTACTACAATATCCCGGAGGGTGAAGCCACGGCGCGCGGTTCTCGTGTCGAATTATGGTCTTACGCAGATTCGCTGTTTGCTGTAGGGGTGCATGCATTCTATAATCGTAAAGCCAGGTACTTCGAGATGGAAGAGAGGCCGGTAATCTATCTGAAGTATCCTGATACTTCTCGTATGGTTGAGATAATCGCTGATGACGTCCAGTATAGAGCAGAACATCGTCGTGCGGATGCCAGTGGGAATGTTATAATTACATCACAGGCTTTTTCCGCTGAAGGACCTTGTGCTGTTATGTTGATCGACGAAGATATCCTGGATTTATATGACAAACCCGTAGTGCGAAGAAAACAATCTGAGCTAACAGGAGAGTTTATCTCAATCATTTTCGAGGGTGAATCGCTACAGCGTATTGATGTTATTGATTCCGCTTATGGGGAGTTTATCGAACCAATCGATAGTGCAGGTATCTATTTTGATCGTTCTGTTCTGGCTGGCAGTATAATTACACTTAACTTTGTTAAGGGTAATCCGGAAAACGTCCTTTGCTACGATCAAGCTTATTCGTGGTACTACCCGTCAATGCGTGGGGGAAATGAATACCATGAGAATACTGTTTCCGGTGATACTATTTTATTCAATATGGTTGAGAACCGGCTTCAATCAGTATTGGTGACGGGGGGTGTGATTGGTGTCTACTTGACGGGCAAGTTGAGGGACACTACGGTAGTTGCTATCGATGACAGTTCGAATACCAATCTTGTAGTGGACAGTTTAGCTGATGTTGCTTGGGGAAACCTTACTGAACAGACTCCGACTGAAGATAGTGTTGTTATTGGAACTGACAGTGTTTCGGTCTTGGAGATGCACTCTGAGGAAATGACTGATAGTACAGAGCTCGCAGTAACTGGTCAACCAGAGGACTCTGTTAATGTGTTACCTTTCATATCGCCGGCAGACACTTTGCCTTTGACAAACATTGACACAGTAGAATATAGCGGGAAGTTTGTAGAGTATAGTCTGGTTGACTCAATAATTTATCTCCGCCAAGCCTGTGAAGTCCGCTCTGGAACTATGTCGCTTGTTGCTCATGATATTCGGTTTGATACACACAAAAGATTGGTGAAGGCTTACTCCGCAGAGGAAGTTCCTGAGGAATTAGATTCAATAGAGGTTGACGAGTTACCATCATTGGCCGGTGAACTTCAACCAGCTACAATTCCTGTGATTTTGCGTGACGGAGACAGTGAGCTTTATGGTAATTTTCTTGAGTACTCAATAGCTACTGAAAAAGGTAGAATCATTCAGTCTAAATCAGAATATGAAGACGGGATATACTATGGAAGTAAGCTGTTAAGAGAACAAAAGCATATATTCTATGTTGATGATGGTTATTATACGACTTGTGATGCAGAAGAACCTCATTTTCATTTCAAGTCATCACATATGAAGCTCATCGAAGGTGATAAGATGATTTGTCGGCCAGTGGTGTTCTACCTTGGTCGGATTCCGTTGATTATTATTCCGTACTATGTGTTTCCTTTGAAAAAAGGGCGCCATTCTGGTTTTTTACCTTTCCGTTTTGGAAACTTCGAGCGCGGTGACAGGTATGTCAATGATGTCGGCTATTATTGGGCAGCTTCCGATTATTGGGATTGGCGTGGAGCTGTTGATTATCATGAGAAGAACCGCACTATCACAATTAAAAACCGCATCAACTTTGTTAAGCGGTATGTACTCAATGGCTATATCAACGCCGAATATCGCCGCAAGAGCAGCTATAGTTCAAGTTTAGCGGTGGAGCAAGAGCAGCGCAGCTATTCTGTACAGGGAGCATACAACCACAAGATTACTCCCTCCTTTGAGGTTAAGGCTGATGGTAGCTACATCTCAAGCTCATCGTATTATACTGAGTATTCGAATAATCTTGATGAACGCCTTAACCGTGAAATTCGTTCTAAAGCCAATTTCTCCAAGCGATTTAGCAAAAGTATGTCACTTTCCGGTAGTTGTAGCCATATTGTGAATCTTGACCGTAAAACAAGATCCGACCAATTTCCGAACATGTCCCTATCTTTACCCCCAGTGTGGATTTTCGGCAGCGGTTCGACCGATGAAGACGGTCAGAAGGTGCAAAAGTGGTATAACGGATTTATTTTTCGGTACAAACCTTCCTTAAACAATTTCTCCAGCCGGGTCACTTTAGACTCAACAATATCCTACATAAGTATGGTTGACACTGGCGCTGGGGAGTTAGAGGAAGTTACAGTCATCGATACAGCATCTTACCGTAGTCGCAAGAGGTACGCCAAAATCAGTCACAACCCCAGTCTCACACTACCGACAATAAAGCTGATTAGATATATCAATATCGTACCAAGTTTTCGTTACAGCGAGACTTGGTTCAAAATCTGGGATACCGACCAATCACTCAATGCCGGCATTGATGCTTCCACAACTTACAGAACTTATTCTTATAGTGGAGGAGCTGGAATCAACACAAATCTCTATGGTACGATATATCCAAAGATAGGCAGCTTAATAGGTTTGCGCCATGTTTTGTCTCCATCTGTGGGTTGGTCGTGGTCTCCGGATATCCAGAAACACCCGAAGATAAGGTCATTTGCCGGGGGAGGGGCAGCAAGCAGCAAACGGTCCGCTATGAGCATTGGCTTGAAGAATATTTTCCAGGCCAAAGTTAAAAAAGGAGAAAAGGAAGCCAATCTTGAACTTCTTGCCCTGAGTTCCAGCTTCAGCTATAATTTCGAAGCAGAGGAAAAGCCGTTGTCGAACATGTCCACCAGTTTCCACACTAGTTCAGTACCAGGTGTAACTATAAGAGGTAGCATGGTTCATACTTTTTATGATCCGGAAACTGATGAGGAAAAACTTTTTTCTCCTGCTCTGCTAAGTTTTAATTTTAATATAAATTTCCGATTAGCAGGAAAAACTTTCTTATTTGACGATGCTACTGGTATTATTCCGCATGGAGAGGACTCTTCTTCTCAAGTAGCGGCATCAGGAGGAAAGCGAGGATGGAATCTTTCTGTAGCATATAGTTTTCGCGAATCTGGTCTTCACACTACTTCTTATAGAAAATCAAACATAGTTAGTTTAACTTTAGGATTTAATCTAACTCCCACAACCACAGTGTCATACCAGCAGCAGTATGACTTCGAACGAGATCTTACAGTAAACAATAGGGTCAGTATTGTGCGACAGCTTCATTGTTGGGTAGGTAGTCTCTACTGGGTACCAATTGGTTCAAATCGAGGTTTTGGCTTCAAGCTTAATGTTATTGATATCCCTGATATAAAGATTGATAACAACCACGACACATTTCAGATGAGTTCATTTAATCGTTTCTAAACTAAAAAACCCCAAAAACAGGCAGTTTTAGGCTATTTCCCAACCTTTTTTAGTTGACTAATTTTGAGCTGATTGATATTTCAAATTGAGAGAAAGATAACCTAAAACTTTTTTTAGCCCAAGGAGGCATAATAATGACGAAGGAAGAAATGATTTCTCACATGTCTGAGAACTCTGGAATCACTAAGAAACAAGCCGCAACTGCCCTTGATGCTTTTATGGAAGGTGTTACATCTCAGTTGAAGGAGGATACCAAGGTGAGTTTCTCGGGGTTCGGTACTTTCTCTGTTTCGCATCGCAAGGCACGCACCGGTCGGAATCCTCAGACTGGCGCAGCCATTGAAATTCCAGCCACAAAAGTTCCAGTATTCAAAGCAGGCAAAAGATTAAAAGAGGCTATTCGGAAATAGTATTCTGATTCAGAAGAATACAGGCAGGGGTAGAAACCCCTGCCTTTTTTTGCATGACGCCGATAAAGACGTCATGATTCGGGTTATTGGGAGTTCATGGCTAGAAAAAAGACCAGGAAAAAGAAATTAAAAAGCACCAGTAGAACCAAACAGGCTATTGGCATAGCCATATTTCTGTTGTTTCTTTTATTGCTTATTGCTTTGGCGTCTCATAATAATTTTGATGACCGGCGAATTCGGGGTGAAATAGACGGTAATGTTGATCCATTCGATATACAATTCCGTAATCAAGCTGGAATGATTGGAGCCTACCTGGCTCTGATTTGTACGTTACTAATGGGTTGGTTGTCTTTCTTTCTGCCGATAGGACTTGCTATTTCAGCTCTGCGATTGTTTGCTAGTGAACTATCTCATCGCCTACGCTTTACTGCTACTTTGTTGTTTGGCCTTGGTCTGCTTGGGACGATGCTATATAATATTCATCTGTTGGTACAGAGATCACTTGTAGCCAACAATGACGCTACTGGCGGCTACATCGGTGAGAAGTTAACCTTGCTTTCCATCCGACTGTTTGGCGAACTAGGATCATATGTTATCCTTGGTGGTATCGTTGTACTCATTATGATTTTATATACATCTGTATCAGGGATACTATCTATTAGAATTTCAATACCTGGTTCAGGGATATTTCGCGCTTTTGGAAGAATTCTTAAAAATAGTTTTGTTAAGTTCTTTACATTTAAGTGGTTGATTGACCTTATGAATAGGAAGCGCGGGGAAGAGGATGAGGATTATGACAAGACGAAATTCGCTGAAGAACTAAACGATCAGTTGGAAGCTGCAGTCGATATTCCTTTACCCGAAGACTCTGCGGAGCCAGAAACTTTGGATAATCCGGAGGAAAAAAGAAAACCTGAAAGCGACCGTCTCAAAACAGTAAGGCAGATTCAGGTAGCTACAATGGAATACAGCTACCCGACGATTGACCTGTTATCCGAAAATCCTCAACCAGGATCATCGGTAATTGATGAAGAACTCAGATTTACTGCTCGGATGCTTAAAGAAACACTTGAAACATTCGGAGTGATGATAGAGGGGGAGATTGAACGATTCCCTGGACCTGTAATCACTCGCTATGAGTTTAAGCCAGGAACCGGAATAAAGGTTAACCAGATAATAAATCTCTCGGATGATTTAGCTCTTGCCTTAAAGGCTAAGCGTATTCGTATAGTTGCACCAATCCCCGGAAAAGCGGCGGTTGGTGTGGAAATACCAAATCGTGAGGCGCAAATTGTATATTTGCGGGATATTATCAAATCACCGGGATTTTCTGACGCAAATTTACGGTTGCCTTTAGCTCTTGGAAAAACCACTGCCGGGCAACCGTATGTGACAGATCTGGCCAGGTTGCCCCATTTGCTTATTGCTGGTGCAACCGGTTCCGGCAAATCGGTCTGTATAAATGTACTTATTACATCGCTGATGTATCGCCTTCACCCCCACCAAGTTCGATTTATAATGATTGACCCCAAGATGTTGGAGTTAACAGCCTACACAAACATTCCGCATTTAGGGCGACCAGTTGTGACCAACCCAAAAAGAGCTGAGAAAGTGTTAGCAGATGCTGTTGTAGAAATGGAGGGTCGTTACCGTAAACTCGCTAACGCTTCAGTTCGTAATATTGATGACTTCAATAAAAAACAGAAATCGCCTGAGAACCAACTACCTTATATTGTGATACTGGTTGATGAGTTGGCTGATTTGCTGATGTCAACTAATTCCTCTAAAACTGAATTGCTTATTACTCGCTTAGCTCAAATGGCTCGGGCGGTAGGAATACATTTAGTTTTGGCTACTCAGCGTCCTTCAGTAGATGTTATCACTGGTTTGATTAAAGCAAACTTTCCAGCCAGAATTGCCTTTCAAGTATCTCAGAAAGTTGATTCGCGTACTATAATCGATGCCAATGGAGCGGAGAAGCTCCTTGGCAATGGAGATATGCTGTTTTTGCATCCCGGGCAGCCTGAACCCACCAGATTGCATGGAGCGTTTATAGGAAACGAAGAAACCGAACACATAGTCGAATATATCAAAGAGCAGGGGCTGCCTATGTTAGCTCTCGAGAATATCTCCCAAGATAGCGGAGAAACAACCGAATCGGAAATAGATTTCGGAGATCCATTATTCCGCGAAGCATGCGAGGTAGTTATTCGTCACAAACAGGGTTCAGTTTCTCTATTGCAGCGGCGCCTCGGTATAGGTTATCAACGCGCAGCTCGATTGATTGATAAACTTGAACAAGCCGGGATTGTGTCAACATTTGATGGTTCCAAAGCTCGTGATGTTCTTGTTGATCAAGCGTATATTAACACCCTATTCCAGAACGTTGGACAGGTTCCGGTTGCTGACGGGGAATCAAACTAAAGAGGTGTCCTCATAGTA
>QNAG01000118.1 GCA_003641415.1 Candidatus Zixiibacteriota bacterium
ACACCGCTGCCACGTAACATGGGACCGGACAAAGAGTAGTTAATAGCATCCTCAGCGGATATGACAGCTACTCCTTTGGTTCTCTTGATGAAAATCTCGTTTTCTGTAAGCAGTTTCTCATAATCAATAAGACCTTTGCGAACCTGTTCGATCATGTGCCGCACACGTTTATCGAAGTCTTTAGGAATATCCTGCGCCAAGCCGCCGATACGGATATACGAAGTCATCATCCGCTGTCCCCCACAGGCTTCGTAAATATCCAGAACTGATTCACGATCGCGAAAAGCATACAGAAGCATTGACATAGCGCCGAGATCAAGGCCATGAGTCCCCACCCAAACCAAGTGCGAGTTAACCCGGGTAAGTTCAGCTAAACAGACACGCACCCATTTAACCTTCTCCGGCACCTCGATTTCCATCAACTTCTCAACGGCAAGACAGTATCCAAGATTGTTGGACATAGGCGCCAGGTAATCCATCCGGTCAGTAAGCGGTAAAGCTTTGTGGTACAGCTTGGACTCCATAGTTTTTTCGATGCCTGTGTGAAGATAACCTATCACCGGCTTTGCCTTGACTACAGTCTCGCCGTCAAGTTCCAGAACAACACGCAATACCCCGTGGGTAGATGGGTGCTGTGGACCCATGTTCAGATTCAGTGTTCTCTTCTCAGCCATCACTTAATGACCTCGGTCGGATTATCCTTATTCCAATTGAACACGGGTTGTTCGTAAGTTATGGGGAAGTCCTTACGAAGCGGATGACCCTCAAAACCGTCGGGAGTAAGAATCCGAGTCAAATCTGGATGTCCTTCAAACGTAATGCCGAACATGTCGTAGATCTCTCGTTCCATCCAGTTAGCTCCCGCCCAAAGGTCGGTTATGGAACGGATTGAGGGATTTGATTCAGACAGACGAATTCGAAGGAAAAACCGGTAGCAATGTGACAGCGAATATAGATTATAGACAATCTCAAACCGTCCATTCGTATCCGATTCGTGTCCTTGCCAGTCGACAGCTGTAATGTCCGCTAAATACTTAACATCAATTTCATCGTTGTCCTGTAATGCTTCACAGATGGGGAAAAGAGATTCGGCAGTAATAAAGAACGACTGATCACCACGAAAATTATCTTCGCTTAGCACAGCGTCACCGAATTTCCCTTTAAGAAACTGTCTAACTTTCTCTTCCATCACAATTACAATCGAGAAACTTCTATACTATAACATTGCCAATTAGAATTGTAATATCGACTCTCATCCAATCTTACGTCCCCACTCCTCAGGATGGCTCTTTAGAGAACCCTTCTCCACCTTCTTATACCACTTTAGAATTCCTTCAATCAATTGCTCCGGTCGTGGAGGACATCCGGGAACATATATATCAACCGGTATAATTCTATCTACCCCCTGAAGCACCGCATAGTTGTTGAATACACCCCCACTGCAAGCACATGCCCCCATAGCAAGCACCCACTTTGGATTAGGCATCTGCTCATAAAGCGTTCTCACAACCGGCGCCATCTTCATAGATACCCTACCAGCTACTATCATAAGATCAGCCTGCCGCGGCGAAGGGCGCATGACTTCCATACCGAATCGGGCCAGATCAAAATGGGGGGCGTAGGTAGACATCATTTCAATCGCACAACATGCCAATCCAAACCCAAGTGGCCACATTGACCGTTTTCGGGACCAGTTGACCATCTTGTCAAGTGTAGTCAACATGATTGAATCTGGGATCTTTTCTTCTAATCCCATTTGAGTGCTCCCCGGCCAAGAATGTAGAAATAGCCCACCAGCAGAATGATCACAAAGGCAAGCATCTCAACAAAACCAAAAACGCCAAGTTTGCGAGATATAACCGCCCATGGATATAGAAATACAACTTCGATATCAAATAGAATGAAAAGAATCGCCACCATATAGAACTTCACCGGTACAGGATCTTTGGTTGTACCAACTGGAGTCAATCCACATTCGTATGGATTACCTTTGCGTCCTTGTTTACTGCGATAACCAAAAAAAATCGAGAAAAAGATGAGCAGGAGGGCAATACCGGTAGCGACTATAACTAAGAACAGAATCGGATAGAATGTTTCAAACATAAGCCGATGAAAACCTCCTCACAAGTTGTGACAACTTAAGTGATTGTAGTTTGGATTGTCAAGCATAATTGCAGTATCTTCCTATAATGAAAAGTATGTAACGAACAAAATAGTTTTTCAGTTATGTTATTATTTCAACATAAGTTACAACTTCAAAAAAGAACCGCACTATCATGTATACTTGTGAAATAAATAGCAAAAAGACTATTTGGAAACGATTGTTCGGTAAGAAGCAAACACCGGACTGTTATCAAGTACGGCGCTTAACTCAAGTTGAGGGAAAGAGCCATAGGCAGTTGAGGCTCCTGAAAATGTGATGAATCTTTCGACAGGACGGAAATCCATATATCCTCCTCCAAGAATATCATAATCCGGCTCAAATAATTCCACCAGATCGGGCCGCTTTATCCACTCACAAGCCAGTTGTCGTTGTTTACAGAACCTGTCAACCAGAGTGGCATGGTATGGAAACTCTTCAATTGTGCCAAACACCATCGCAACTTCATCCGGGGCATCAATCAAAACGAATTTACAAGTAATGCAATCCAAATGCGAACCCTTGTCGCCATTAAACAAACTGTCTGAAAGATCAATCAGGGTGTACTTCACTGATGCAGATACTCGGTTATATCCCTATGCGGATATGGTTTGAAAAAATCCACCCGCGGTGTCCTTTCCAAGCCTCGACACGGTAAATGCCGGGACTTTGAACGGCGTAAGTCAGGGAATCAGTGTTTGATTCAAGGATTACTTTACCATTGTGAATCAGTTTAAGCCTCGCTCGTGAGGGCAACTTTGCAACCAATTGCACATTACCGTGCGATGGCAGCTCCCCTCCACAGGTTACTTTATGCGAATCATCTTCAGCATAGAACGTGAAGCGATCCGCTACCCCCCAACGCATATTGGACGAAAATGACCGACAATCACGCAGGGCTTCATACAATTGCTGTTTAGCTGTATTAAAATCAGCAGACATGGGTTCTTTAAGTAAAATATGGGTACGAAGACACCGGAAATGAACCTTATATGGGAAAATTTCAACCATGAACGGCCAAACTTTGATTCGGAAAGCATGAGCATCAACACTGGCGACACCGACAACCTTGCGCTTCAGATTCCACTGGTCCCACTGGTGAAGTATGCGCTTTGTTGGGCCAACCATCGACTTGCGAGGTGAGAACGCCATAAGGAGCTTGTTAAACGGGGTCAAACGCTCCATCCATTCCGACATCTGGTTCCACAGTTCCACGCCAGTAATACCCTCTACGTTCCAGTCAGTCCAAGGGTATGGAGGAAACTGTGGCATTCGACTGCGCACTTCATCGGGATGAGCCATAATGCCCAGCGCTCCGTCGGCGGCACCTGCTGCAACATATTCACGTACACTCATTTCAGCGGGATAGACACGAGGTGTTTCAAACAACAGATAATGATGGCAATCTTCTGGATCATTGTGTTCATAACCAATAACAACCAACATCTTGCCGTAAAGTCCCTCCCCCTTTTCGCGACTCGCAAGTGTCATGTGATCAGATATCATCAGAAAATCAAGATCGGCTCTTTCCCCAATTGCCACCACTTCCTCAAGCGTCTTGGTGCCGTCGGATTCAGTCGTATGGACATGTACCGCCCCTGAATACTGATACCAGTCACCGACTTTTTTACCCATCGCTTAACCTTCCAGAATGCGGAACCTTACGAAATATAATCAGACCAACAATCATCATCAATACCAGAGATAAGATTCCCATCTTATACGGAAGTTTGCCATAATCGGATGAATTGATTGACAGCCAATCGATGACAAGTCGACCCAAAGGGCGTTCGGAATTGAATAGCAAAACGACACTTGTCCAGATCAATGGTCCTATCACTGCCGCTGCACGACCGGACAGCGAGAACAGTCCAAAGAAACGCCCCAGCTCCTCGCGCGGCACCAGTTCGGCCAGTAGCGGACGCGAAGTTGTCCACAGTCCCCCCAGGAGGACACCAATCACCGAACCAAGAGCCCAGATAATGACCATAGTGTCAGTCACTACAAACATAATCAGGCAAATAATCCAGCCCCAAATGATTAGTCCAAGTAATCTCTTCAATGACCAGTGCTGGGCAATTTTGCCAATAACGAACGAGCCGATGACAGCTGATAGCGTGGAAACAATCAAAAAGGCAGTAATATCATTATCTGATAGACTGAGTACAATAGAGCAATACAGACCAATATTCAGTATCACAGTCGTGGCAGCATCCTCGAAGAAATAGTCAGCAATGAGAAAGCGCAAAACACCGGGGTACTTTTTCGTCTGACGGACTCCGTTCCAAACATCACGATAGGCAGCTCTGAAACCTGTGCTGGGACGTTGTTCTTTGGCGGGCTTCTCTTTCACCCACAGAAAGAGAGGTACTGCAAACAACATAAACAGAATCGCCGTTGGAAGGAACGAACCCTCTTTACCCCAGCCGTCGAGAAATGGAACATTCCAACCAAACAGGTCTCCACTAACAAAAGGGAGTACAAGAATCATCCCCAGCACTGACCCCACATAACCCAACGCCACGCCAAAGCCGGAGACGAATCGCGCATGAGCACCATCGGCCACCGAGTATAGCAAAGCATTATAAAAGGGCTGACCAGCTTCGTAAGCGAAATTAGCAACAATGAAAAATACAACAATCAAAATAAACAGAGACGGCGGCACTAACGCCATCAGTCCCACTGCTATGCAACAGGAGAAAGTGAACAGAAACAGAAATATTTTCTTACGGGTTGAATGATCAGACATAGCTCCCAGCGCCGGTAGTAAAATGGCGGCAATCGCCATTGAAATTGCAAATGGTATATCAAACCACTGGTCAGGCCGACCCAGATCTTCCACAATGTATCGCTTAAAATAAAGTGAAACGATATTCATGGAATAGATAGTGTTGGCAAAATCATAAAGTGACCATCCGAGGATATCTTTTCTCCAGATGGTTTCCTTGTCGGTCATATCTTACAAGCCGAGTTGATCCGAAATGGACAACATCCCCTCATGTACCAACAAGAGAAATTGCTCAAGCTCCAATCCAATTTCTGAGCAAGCAGCCATGTTTTCCCGGGTGGCTCCGGCAGCGAAACGTTTCTCCTTGAAACGACGCAGCATGAATTGTCCGTCAATAGCGTCCAGTCGCTTGGACGGGTGCATGAGCGCACAAGCCACGATAAAACCAGTAGCGGGATCGACCGCATATAGACTCCAATCAAGGCGATTCTCACAGGGGATGTGGCCAGGATGAGCATTTATAGCGTGAAGTATATCCTGTGGTAGGTTGTAGGGTTGTAGCCACTCGACTGTTAGGTATGAATGCCGGGCTTCGTCGTCTTTGGTTTCGTTGTAGTCCAGATCATGCAACAAACCAGTGAGACCCCAGTAGTCGACATCCTCGTCGAAATGCTCCGCCAGACGACGCATACCCACCTCAACCGCCAGAATATGCTTGAGGAGATTATTGACACCTATCTTGTCAACGACAAGATCATAAGCTTCGTTACGGGATAGAGCGAGTTTTTCCATGTTGGGAAATAAACACAGACATCAAGCTGGTGTCAAGTGACCACCAAACGGAAGGTCTCAATCCAAGAAATTCCAAGTGAAGCCGTAGTAAAAGAAGCGTCCGGGGAAAGTAATCCTCTCGCGGGCACGGTATTGGTTGTCGAGAATGTTCTGGAATACGAAGTGCATTCGGTAATCCTTCAGAGCAAAAGATAACTTTACATTGACCACCGCCGTTTCGCCTAAACCCTTCTCATCATAACCATCGTAGGTACCAGTGTAAACGATCTCGCCATAAGCGAAAAGATCGAGCAGCTTCTGTTTCCAGAAATAATGCAACTCCAGCCCGGAGAATGCCTGACACTCCGGAGTATAAGCAATAGAATCTGAATCTTCATAGTCTACATAATGCCAGGATGCACCACCTACGAAAGAGAGAAAATCACTAATTCCCACTCTCGGTTGAACCATCACTGAAGCAAAAGAAACATCGCCGTTGTCAGGCTGAAAGAACTGATACGATCCACTATCATTAGAAATGAGCTTATTAGTCCAGTCGATACCATCGGTTATCTTTCCTCCGGTTGCAGAAATACAAATGCGATTAGCCAGCGAACCGAGTTCACAGGTCAGGCTGCCCACGAGCTGCTTCTCTAACAATAGAGAGCTGTTTCCACCATCAGCATAGACTGTCCCATCAGAGCTATAGAGAAATGATTTCTGGAAGCGAAGGTGAAGTTCGTGCAATGTTGGAGCGCGCTCGGAATAACCAACAGAAAGGACAATAAGAGAATTGTTCCCTTCACGAAACAGAACCCCTGCTACCCGGGGAAGAAACTTATACTCCTCAACCCAGGCCGAACCGACACTGGCAGCCCACCGCCAGCCTTTGCGAAGCCATCCGATTTGCAGCAGCGCTTCACCACTTGAACGATTATATTTGTTATAGTGATGATCGTACTCAAGATAGTCACCATCAATACGCGCCGATAGAACCTTTGCGCCCCACATCCACTGACGATGCATGAACAACCCGTGACCGGTCTTATCAAAGCGTCCATTAGATTCTCCGGTCAGATAAGAACCCTGCCGTAGATGCTTATAACCAATTTCATAGCGTGAAGTATGGGCGGAATCATCGAAAGTAAATGACAACCGAACCGAGCGATCAAACTTGTTGCGCTTGATAGTAGCGCCATACATCTCAGGTCTTACTACAATCAGCGGACCATCACGGTCGTCTAACTGTCCCCATGCTCGGAATCCAATATTACCCCTCAAGGGGAAGAACATGTCAGCATAGTAGTGATACGAATTTGATTCTCGCTGTCGATCTGTAGTGGGACCTTCGGATTTGCGGTAGCCAACTGAAGCATCAACCAAGCGGCCATCGGTGAACTTCTTAGAGTACCGTCCCCGCACGAAAGCGTACGCAAACCCACCCTTATCAGCCAGTAAAGCACTCTCGGAACGGTACGAATCGGGTGCCTTGGGTCTAGTTATCAGTGAGGCTACAGCATTGGACCCGCCCAGGACCTGCCCGATTGGACCGGAAAGAACAAATACATCATTGTCCAGCGCGGTGGGAATATCGTTCAGATCAAGAAAACCATCCGGTTCCGGAATGTGCTCGAATGGCTCAAACCGATTCCCGTTGACAATCAAGTTAAGACGATTGCCTCCCACCCCAAACAGTTGAACTGTCTTCCGCATAGGTGTCACCTGATGTTCGAGGACAAAGAACGACGGATCGAAACGGAAGTAGTCACCAGCATCATGATAAAACGAGCGATCAATATCCGCCCGACGGTTCATTCGGGGACTGGTGAACCAGTTGACGAGGGAATCAAAAACCGACAGTTGCGGGAGAATTTGCCTTGCGCGTTCCTCCTGATGTTCCAGGTACTTTTCTTCGAGGTTGACTAGTGCGCGCTCCTCTTCTGAAAGAGAATCAAGAGTGTTAAGTGTATCATTATTAACGAGGGAAGAATCTAATCGAAGCGAAAGAGAAGTATCTTCCGACTGTGGAATGACAGTAGTGGAATCGAGAACTGCAACAGAATCGGTTTCTCCCCTGTCATCAGCAACAGCGGCAACAGCCAGAAAAACAAATATGAGCAGCAACAACAGAATCTTCACAGTCGAGTCCCTTCACGTGCATGTAAATGCCGTGTAACAGAAAAAAGCAACGGGAAAATAATAAAGTTGGACCCAAGGGAAATAACAAAGAACAATATCCCACCGACAAAGCGCTCATAAAACGGCCCAAACATCCAGGCATCCACAATGTTCACCGGCAGGTAGAAAAACAGGGTGCACATGAAGGCCGCCACACACAGACCAACTGTCAGGCGTAGACAGCGCCAAGTTTGCCAGTGTCCTTTTCGAAATATGGC
>QNAG01000119.1 GCA_003641415.1 Candidatus Zixiibacteriota bacterium
CTCCGGGAATACAAAAAGCCCCCAATCCCGGCCAAGCATCATTCATGGAGGAGGTGTCACCTTGATGAGATCACAGAACTTGAAATCAATTATATGAAAGAACATGATTCAATCAACAAAACAGGACATTTCTATCTTGCCTTGACAACGAAGCCTTTGGTCTCTTGACTTTTGTGATATATCCTGTAGTTTTGCTTCTTCATGATATCACTACTGCTTGGCCTGGGGAATATCGGCCGTAAATACAACAATACCCGTCATAATATCGGGTTTGATGTTTTGGATCGCTTGGTTTATTTATTGACGAAAAAAAACCAAACCGAGCCAGTCCGAAAAAAAGCGGAACTATATGATATAGTACAAGTTAATAACTTTGGTCGACAGTTGGCTCTGGCTTGGCCAAGGACTTTTATGAACCGTTCAGGGTTGGCTGCTCAAGAGTTACTTGAGAAAATGAACCTGACACCAGAGCAAATGCTGGTCATAGTTGATGATTTCAATCTTCCTTTGGGGAAACTCCGACTCCGACGTTCGGGTGGAGATGGAGGACACAATGGGTTGGAGTCAATTATTGAGATGCTTGGAACGAAAAATTTCCCACGGTTGCGTTTGGGAATTGGCCCTGTGCCCGATAATGTAAGTACTATTGACTTTGTACTGGGAAGATTTGAGACCGAGGAAGAAGCATCCCGAAAGGAAATACTTGACAATGCAGCCAAAACGGTGCTTTATATATTAAATAATTGCTTCGATGAAGCGATGAGTAAATTTAATGCCGACCCTGCTTAGCTGACACGCGTTTTCAGCTAAGCCGTTTGAGTTAACTGTTCAACGTCCGAAGGGAGGACACTGCATGCGCGTCTATGAGACTACGTTCGTAATTAACCCTCAAACAGATGATACCTCTATTGATAAACAGGTTGTATCGGTTTCCGATATCATCACCGGTGGTGGTGGAAAGATTTTGTATGAGAACAGGATGGGGACTCGTCGACTGGCCTATCCTATTCAGAAACTAACCCAGGGCTACTACACTACGTTTGTGTATGAAAGCACATCTGACATCCTGCCCAGATTGGACCGTCATTTCATCCTTGGTGAAGAGTATCTCCGTCACCTTACAATTCTTTTCGAAGGCGACCTAGAGAAGTTACTCAGCAGGGACGAAGTTGAAGAGCCTAAACACTTTCAGCCAAAACCCAAAGAGTTGGACAAACCTGCTATGCGTCGACCTGATATTAGTAATAAACCAGCTGGTACAATTGAAACATCAGTGCCCAAGTCCATAGAAACCGAACCAAAGCCCGTTGAGAAACCGGTCACCTCAGAGGAATCAGCCCCTGTTGAGGAAGCGAAGCCGAAGCCCATTGAGGAAGTGGTCACCTCAGAGGAATCAGCCCCTGTCGAAGAAGCTAAGCCGAAGCCCGTTGAGGAACCGGCTGCTGTTGAAGAACCGGAGAAGAAAATCTCTAATGACACATCATTGGCAGATGAATACCCGGAACAGGAAGAGGAGCTATAAAGAGCTTCTGGCTAAGATTAACGTTGTGTGCTGAGCACACAGCAGCAGATAATATGCTAATGAGAATCGACAGAGAACCCCATATCTGAAATGGATGGTGAAATTGAATATGAGAAGAAGGAAATTTTGCTATTTCTGTGAGAATAAGATTGAAAAACCCGATTATAAAGATGAACGTCTGCTTCGACGGTTTGTCAATGAACGTGGCAAAATCATCCCGCGTCGCATTTCGGGCAACTGTGCCAGACATCAACGGAAACTAACAATTGCGATCAAGCGGGCCAGGATAATGGCTATTATGGCTTTCGAAAGTGAGTCCTTCCGCTAATAGCGACAGCAGTCAACGTATCAACCGCAGCAATCCGATCCCAGTTATAGTGGCAATGCTGGCCTTCTCGGTAACACTTTATGGCGGGAGTTCGGAAAAAACTAATTTCCTGCTGTCACTTACGGTGACTCCTGTCAACTATGTGCTGGCTATGTATTTGTATTATGGAATAGCTCGCTTGACGTTTGAACGTCAGGCACTCTGGCTCTTGGTAAGTGCTACTTTGGCTGTTGGGCTAAGTTGTGTTCTAATGGGTACAAACCAGTTTTTTTTAGCTCTCGCTGGATGGGGAGCATTGCTTGGTGGCGGTGTTGTTTCCGGGTACATGTCTTTACATGGGTACCGACCCAGAACGGTATTCAGTGTGTCTTTGGGAGTGGTATTCGCTATGGCTGTGTTGCAGCTCTACCCGCTGTGGCATGAGGTACTCAGTACAATGCCGGAAACCACCAGGATGCTGGTAGAAGAAGCTCGCAGACAACTGACCCTTATTGGTGAAAGCCCGGAACACATCCGAAAGGGTTTGGAATCGTTCCAATTGATGATGGGTGTCGTCATGAGGCTATTACCGGCGGAGATGCTTCTTGGAATAGCCGCTCAGCTTGCGGTTGGCTATGTTTTGTTCCTTCGCTGGATAGAGAAAAACCGTATGATTCCACCTCAATTGGAACCCTTTAGATATTGGAAAATGCCGTTTTCGGTGATGCCTGTTCTGGTTCTGTCAGCTGCTGTTCGCTTATTAGGAGGTGAGTCTTTTCAGCTCATTGCCGACAACGCTCTGGCAGTGCTGGCAGCTTTCTATTCTATCACCGGGCTGGCGCTGGTAGAGTATTACTTAAGGAAGACGCAGTTATCGTTGTTGATGCGAACGCTGTTTTATGTCATGCTGTTCCTATTTCCGTTGGTGAGTCAGATAGGTTCGCTGGTATTGGGAGTAGCTATCGCTCTGACGGGTTTCGTTGATAGCTTCGCTGATTGGCGCAGGATCCGTCTCCGTGAACTAATGTAAAAACAAAGTTGTTGCATACGATTTCGAAAGGATATAACATGAAAGTGATTTTACGAGAGGACGTCGAAAGAGTCGGTACGGCCGGGGAGACAGTCGAGGTTAAAAGCGGCTATGGTCGTAATTATCTCATCCCGCGTAATATGGCTATTCCGGCAACCCGGGCCAATCTCAAAGCAATCGGCGAAATCCGAATGCAAAAGGACGTCCGTGAAAAGAAAGCTCGCCGTCAGGCTGAGATAGTCAAAGAACGGATCGAGAAATTGGAACTGTCCACAGAGGTTCTTGTGGGCGAGGAGGATAAGCTTTTCGGGTCAGTTACCAACGGTGACATTGCCGAGTTGATGGCAGCGGAAGGTGTTACAATAGATAAGAGGGCTGTGCAATTGGAAACTCCGATTAAAGTACTCGGAGTGTATACAATTCCGGTCAAAGTTGAAAAGGATGTGACAGCTAATCTTAAACTGTGGGTAGTAAAGAAGTCATAGAATGAAGTTCCTTGAGGTCACAGTAGATGGCCTGGCGTTGGACATGACGACCAATTCTCCGGTTGTGATTCTGTCGCCGGAAGGCGTCAAGAAAGTACTTCCAATATGGATAGGTCATGCTGAGGCATGGGGTATTGCTATGGAGCTTTCCGGGGTCAAGCCTAAAAGGCCAATGACATATGATTTGGTTCAGGGTATAATCTCCATTGTTAATGCCCGGGTAGATAGGGTGGAAATTACTGAGTTGAAAGAGCAAACTTTTTATGCTCGGCTTTATCTTTCACAAGGTGAGCAAAAGTACGAACTGGATGCTCGACCCTCAGATTCGATTGCTATCGCTCTCAGAACCGGAGCAACCATCTTTGTCAACGAGGAGCTATTTAATATTGATCAGGATAGCTCTCAAGAGCCCCCCCCGATGTCTACCGATCCTGAATCGCTTCGTGAACGACTTAGAAAGATTAACCCTGAGGATTTCGGCAAGTATTCACTTTGATGCCGTTTGTTAAATCTGGGTCTTCAGACCGTTTGCCGCTGAGTGAACGACGACTGACAGCTATATGGCTGGCTGCGTTGTTGATTCTGACAATTGTTTTTTCATCCTTTGCTGTTGCCGGGGATATTGATCCTCCAGAAGCAAATTCGCAGTTTGCACGTGGTAAACGTTTATTACGAGAGGGTGACTGGTGGAGCGCAGCTTCTGTTTTCGAACAACTCGCGGGACAATATCCACAATCAAGAGATCTTGACCAGTTCATTTTTTATCGCGCCAAGGCAAAGTACTACCTCGGTGAACTCAATGACGCCATTGCCGGTTTCAGCCATTTTCTGACCAGGTTCCCAAATTCACCTCAAAAACCATATGTTAGTTTCTTCCTTGCCAACGCCTACTATCGCAGAGGGGATATCAACCGCGCTCTCGATCAATATCTTTCTGCCTATAGCGAAAGCCGAGACAGTCGCCTTAATCGCTTGCTCCTTAAATCATTGACAGCCCTTTTTCAAAACGCGGGGACGATCAGTATTAGTGAGAAGGAGCTTGATGTGCTCCCGGATGACAAAAAATGCTGTCTGGTAAAACCACTGCTTCCCATTTTACTGTCTCATGATCAAGTGGCGACAGCCGAGGCTCTGGCCGGAAAGTGCGGAGAACAACTGGATTTAACACAATACCGTTCAGAAGCAAATACCCGAAAGGATGGGCTTGAAGTTGCTATGCTTCTTCCTTTATCGGGAGATCTCCAAACCTATGGCGAGGAAATCTACAACGGCGCTGTTATTGCTGCTGAGATGCTTAGGGCAGAGACCAATCAGGATGTTCGACTGGTTCCGTATGACACAAAAGGCGACCCTATTGATGCCGCACGTATTATGAGGGAACTTAGCCGATTGAATGTAGATGCGGTGATTGGACCGCTAACAAGTGAAGCTGCTGCTGTTACTTCAGCGCAGATGTGCCACAGTGAAATCCCTTTGTTGATACCGGCTGCTACCCAAGCCGGTCTGACACTGCTGTCAGAGTCATCGTTTCAGCTATCCCCTAATATTGAGTTGGAAGGTATGCGGATGGCAGAGTATGCTGTCTCTGTACTTGGGGCAGACTCAGCGGTGTTGATTACTTCCACGGGGTCTGAACATCTGCACTCCAGTCGAGCTTTCGTACGACGCTTTGAGGATCTCGGGGGCACAATCGTTGCCATTGAGTACTACCGTTCTCGTGATAAGGATTTTGGTTCATACATCAGGGATATTAAGGCTGTTCTTATGGGGGCGATACCGGACTCGGCTTTTTATGTAGATTCTCGTGGTGATACAATCGATATCGACGGTCTTCCGGCACATGTCGACTGTCTTTTTCTGCCCGGCAATCAAAAACAGATTCGACTGATGCTGCCTCAGATTCATTTCTACAACCTTACCGGTACTTATCTTGGCTCCGATCAGTGGGGAGATGAATCCATATATAGATTGGGTGACGATATTACCAAGCAAGCGGTGTTCCCATCTCCGTTTTTGACAGGTGGTCAATCGGAAGGTTTCCTGCGATTTTCAGTTGCTTATGATGCCCGTTACGGCAAACCTCCACGACGCCTTGCAAATCTCGGGTATGATGCTATGACCTTGATCAGTCAAGCATTCAATACAGAAGCCAGAACATCACAAACTCTTATCGATTGTCTGGGCAAAGTGCAGAGGTATTCCGGCGCTTCAGGGATGATCACCTTTGGAAATAATCGTGAGAATATCGAGATGCCACTGTACCGCATAGTGGACGGTGAGGCCGTTCTGCTCGGTCAGGAACAAATCGGGAAAGTAGAGCCAACCAATTGATTGCGGCATTGGCTGAGTTTTGTATATTTATCCAAAGAACATAATATCATGTTGCACATAACGAGGAGATTTTCTCTATGGAAGAAAAAAAAGTAGCTTTGAAAATGATCGTTAACGGTGAGGAAAGGGATATCAGCTTCGAGGAGCTGGCATTATCGAATAATCTTGCCCAGGAAGCGCTGGTCCGCCTTCTGATTGACAAGGGTTTATTCAAACCAGATGATTTGATGAAAATGATGGAGAAGGTAAAGAAGGAACGATACCGTCATATCGATGATAAGTAGTGGGAATATATGAGAGACGAGCTTGAAAAAGTTCTGCCAGATCACAGCAACTCAATAGAAAATGATAGCGATAAAGTTTTGCTACAGTGGCGTTGTCATCCACTACGACGGAAACCCTGGGTATCGATAATGGTTTCGATATTTGTAATACTTGTGGGTGTTTTAGTATACTATGCTACTGATAATTCAAAGGCTTTCGCTACTCTGGCTTTGGTTGTGATGTTTGCTTCACTGGCCAAGTTCTATTTTCCGACCTCATACAAATTGACCGAAAGAAACGTCATCGTTAAGACAACGACTCAAACACTCACCAAAGACTGGTCAGTCTATCGTTCCTTTCATCCGGATAAAAATGGCATTCTCTTGTCGACTTTCGCAAGACCCACGCGGTTGGAAAATTTCCGCGGTTTGTACCTCATGTTTTCAGAGAATCGAAACGAAGTAATTGAAATTGTTAAGGACCGCATCAATTCAAAGATGAAAGATATTGCCGAAACAAAGGAGAAGAGAACATGAGTTTCTTCCGAGGTTCAACTCAGTTCCCGGATCCGGAAAAGCCGGTTTTGCCTGATGAAGAGCAAGCTGTTCTGAAAAAGGTAGCCAAAAAGGTTGTTGAACGCCGTATGGCTGTGCCAGCGATTGTCTTTCTTGAATCGGTCAAGCCACTAAACTATATTGCTTCACAAACACTAGTTTTTTTTGAACCGATAATTCAATCAATTTTCAGTTTCAAAGATTACAATGCTTTCCGTTCAGCACTGGAGAAACGGGAGTCGGTGGAAATCCTCATCCAGCATATAGAGAAACTAGATTCTGTTTTCTTTGCACGAGAGAAACGCCTTAAAAAATTTCTCAAGACAGAGCGAAAAAAATGGAAATGGTACCAACGTTGGTTGGGGCTATTTACTCCAAATGTGAAGATTCCCGACGAGGTTCTTAATCCCCCTGATGAATCAGACTCGCCACCGAAGGAACAGTAAAATTTTTTCATCGTGCAGAACATTCTTATTGTTTCTACTAATTTAAGAACTTACAGATTGTTGAAAAGCGCTACAATCGTTATCGCGAGACCGATTTTGCGGTCGTGGTGACCTCAGTCGCAGTGTGGGTCTGTCCTCGAACCCGCCTTCTGACAAAGAATGGCAGGTTTGAAGACAGAACTGCAATTGGGCTATAATATCACTCCAGCGGTAATCCCAACCGAAGCGCCGGATTTAAAATAATATATGATAGGTATATCAATCTTAGCAGGACCGAAATTGAATCCCACACCAGTCATCAAACGCAGTCGGGCAAACGATGGCGAGACATCCTTTGTAGAACCATCAACTAAAACCGTCCCTGGTGTGATGGAATTAATAACATTATAGGGGTCATTGAGCTCTTCCGCTGTAACTGAACCATTCGAGGTTAACAGAATATCAGTCTTACCAAAATTTAAATCTAAGCCTGCTCCAAGAGTGAAATTGAACAACCACAGCGCTTGGGCTGAAGTGGTAATATCAAAAGGGACTGTTAATGTCTTAACTTTCAAATCCAGAAGAACCGATGGGTCAATCACGACTGAGCCTTCTATATCATAACCAGAAGTGTTGACCTGGAAATCCTCAGTAATCTTGTCCAATTCCAATTCATATGATACTTTGCTGTCATGATAAATAAGCCCGCTCCCTACTGATAGCCCCCGCCACTTGAAAAGACAAAAGCCGGATTTGGGCTTCATTAAAGTATAATTAACGCCCGCGCCGATTATGGTATTGCTGACTTTAGTTTCGTCAGTCGGGTCTAAGCTGAGACTTCCGAACTTGAGATTAAGATAAAGCCCCGGACGAATGAACTTTGCATTGATGCCTATGTTGAAAAACGAGGCTCCCGCTCCCACACCGGCGAAGAGATCGCCATCATCCTTAATATTGTCTTCAAAATTATTATAGTAATCAGAATCAGTACTGGGAGTCTGTACACCGATCATAACTCCGCTGGTTACAGCTATGCGGGAATAATTCTGAAATCCTTGAAAAGTCGCTACCTGCGATGAGTAGGCATTGGCATTCCCAAAAC
>QNAG01000120.1 GCA_003641415.1 Candidatus Zixiibacteriota bacterium
ATGTCGAGGGCAGAACGATTGCGGTATGCAGCCGAAGAGCTTGGGCCGACATTCGTGAAACTGGCCCAGGTTCTCAGTATGCGTCCAGACCTCGTTCCAATGGATATTGCTACAGAGTTGCAGAAACTTCAGGATGAGGTCAGCCCCTTCTCCTATGAAGAGGTAAGGGCTATCATTAGCAAGGAATTGAAGTGTGAGCCTGAGACAGCATTTTCACATATTGACGAAACACCACTGGCTGCAGCTTCCATAGCCCAGGTTCATCGTGCAAAGCTTAAAGATGGTACTGATGTTGTTATTAAGGTGCAACGTCCCGGCATACATAACATTATCGATGTAGATTTGGAAATCCTTTCGGATATTGCAGTGATTATTAAAACTCATTCTACTTATAATATTTTTTCGGATCCGGAAGCAGTAATTGTCGAGTTTGATCGCTCAATCCATCGTGAGCTGAATTTCCTTTCAGAAGGAAATAACATTCGACGATTCGGGCGAATGTTTGCTGATGATCCTACTGTGATAATCCCAAAATTCTACTCTGAGCTAAGTTCATCCCATGTGCTGGTTATGGATTTTGTGGATGGCATTAAAGCCTCCTGTCTGGATGAACTTGAAAAAAAGGGGTTGGACAGTAAAGTGATTGCTGAACGAGGTTCTCAGTTTATCCTGAAACAGATATTTCAACATGGTTTCTTTCATGCTGATCCCCATCCAGGAAATATCATGATACTTGCCGGTAATATCATCGTTCCTCTCGATTACGGGATGGTTGGCAGCTTGGACGAGTCAACCATAGAAGCGCTTGGGAATCTCCTGGCCGGAATAATACATAAAGATGTTAACCGAATACTGCGTTCGTTTAATCGTCTTGGAATTACTAACGGTACGGAGGACGAGAATGCTCTCCGCGCTGATCTCAATAGCTTCATTGGACAATATTACGAGGTCCCGCTCAAGGAGCTGAAAGTTAGTACTCTGCTTAAGGAAGTCTTCGAAATCATCCGAGCACACCAAATGATACTACCCTCAAACCTGTCACTGATGTTGAAAGCCTTGGTCACGGTAGAAGGGCTGGGCAGAATGCTATACCCGGAATTTGATATGGTGTCCGAGGTGCGTCCGTATGTCAAACGGATTTTGTACAGGCGTTATGACCCGAGACGCCGTTTCAGAGACCTCCTGAATCTGTTTGATGATTTCAGTCTCTTAGCTGAGGAATTACCGCAGGGAGTACGTGAAGCTATTCGGAGAATAAATGCGGGTGAACTGCATATCCAGTTTGAACATCATAATCTTGAAAATCTGGCCAGAGCTTTCAACCAAAGTTCAAATCGCATTTCATCTGCCGTGATTATTGCAGCCCTGATAATCGGATCATCATTGGTGATGCAGATTTCTTTAGGCCCGAGTCTCTTCGGTTTTCCGCTCGTCGGTGTTATCGGCTATCTTATAGCCTCCCTGCTGGGACTCCTGTTGCTATGGAATATCTTTCGGTCACGGCATCACTGAGGACAGGAAGGAACCCGAATCTTATTTTTCGCGTGGTTAATACATCGTTTGGAAGTGGGCAGTCAGGTACACAATATACGCATCAATAATCCGGCCATGTTTTCAATATCAAGCCGACAGGCGGCTTGGTCTACAGGACTTGACAGCCAGCCTTATTTCACCCTGAGCGGAGTCGAGGGGCGTCTATCCAGGAATCCTGATTTTTGATTGTGCCATTACCAACCTCAACCTATATTGTGCCCGATTTGGGTGACTCATAGAAATGATATGAACTTCGGGTTGCCCCATTGGTAAGAAACCTGTAAAGGAGATAAACAATGTTCCGAATAAATGCTGTTGTTCTGTCGGTGTTGATGTTGGCTGTTCTTGGTTTGATGTTGGGATGTGGTGACGATGATGATGTTGTAATAGGACCTGATCTTCCGGGCGTAATGTGGTCACCGCAGTCTACCGGCACCGCTGAATATCTATTCTCGGTTGAGAAAGCCGGTACCTTGTATGTGGCTGTAGCCAGTAAAGGCGACATTCTTACATCATTGGACGGAGAGCACTGGACACCCCAGAAAAGCGGCATTGATACTGACCTGTTTGGTCTTGCTGGTAATGATGAGCGATTTGTTGCTGTTGGTGACGAAGGGATGATTATTGTATCCGAGGATGGTTACAACTGGCGCATAGCGGACTCGACTGCCACTGATAACTGGCTTTACGATGTTGCCTGGTCCGGCGCCAGGTTTGTTGCCGTAGGAAAAGAAGGGACAATAGTCACATCGGAAAATGGGCTGATTTGGGACAACATTGATTTCGAAGGATCGTTTGCCAGTCTATATCATGTCAGTTGGAACAGCGATGACAGCGCTTTTATGGCTGTCGGTATTGGAGTTATGTTAGAATCATCAGACGGACTTGTCTGGGATATATTATCAAGCACACCGGAAATTGTCATGTATGACTACCTGAGTGCTGATACTCTTCAGGTGGTGGTCGGTCAGAACGGTACTATCATGACCCTTTGTGAAACAGATACAACCTGGCAGACTCGAATCAGTGGGGTACAGGCGTATCTGTTTGGAATAGCCTGGTCGGGTGAACAATATGTTACTGTTGGCGCAAATGGAATCATTCTCTATTCCCCGGATGGCATAACCTGGACGTTTGCCAATTACACCGCAGACCCTGACCACCTGCGAGATGTTTACTGGGATGGCACAAAATTTATCGCCGTTGGGCTGACAGGAACAATTCTCACCTCAGAGGATGGCATTACCTGGACATCTCAAGCCACTGGTCCCAAGGTTACTCTTACTGATGTAGTATGGGCGGACTCTTTATTTGTTGCGGTCGGAGATAGCGGGACAATCATCAGGTCGGATGATGGTATTGTCTGGACACAATGGGTATCCAATACAACCGATAGTCTGACAGGCATAACCGGCAATGATGAACTGTTCATAGCGGTAGGCGCCAATGGAGCGATAGTGACTTCACCGGATGGTATTATATGGGATAGTCGAAGTTCGGGAGTTATTGAACAGCTCGAAGCGGTGGCAACATCGGGAGATCAGTTCTTCGCTGTGGGTGATATTGGTCGTATTATCAAATCTACCGACGGTATTAACTGGGAGACTGTCGAATCACCTGTCAATAACAAGCGATTAGCGGATATTACCTGTACAGGAAGCGAGTTTATTGTAGTAGGTGACGATGGTACGATATTGACATCCTACGACAATGCTACCAACTGGGGAGAGCAAACCTCAGGGACAGGTGAAGATATCCACTCTGTGGCCTGGTCCGGGACGAAATTGGTGGCGGTTGGCAGTGGTGGTACGGTTTTATACTCCGACGGTGTCGGCAACTGGGAAGTGGTGCAACTTAACACCGGTTACGACCTCAAATCTGTTGAAGCGGTCGATTCTCGCTGGGTAGCGGTGGGGTCTGAAATTGAAAACGAAGCTATATTCCCTCTGATTATTACTTCCGAGGATGCTATTACATGGGAAGTTCAGGTATCGGGTAGGTTTGATGTCCCTTTGCTCAACGGCGTGATTTACAGTGGCGACACGATAGTTGTAGTGGGTGAGGGTGGCGCCATTCTTACCTCACCATAGGTGACATAAACGCGCCAGAATATTCTTCGTTATGTTGCCCATGTTCGCTTCCCTTCTACTTTGTTAATCATTGTAAACTATTGAATCTCGGATTTTATTATATAAGCCAATTATCCTCCTCTGCTCTATAGCTTACATGCCTTTAGTCCTGTAGGGCAGATTTGTCTTCAAACTTGCCATTTTTCCTCAGAAGGCGAATTCACAATCCCATAGCTAAGCTATGGGGTACCCAGGCCTTGGTAGTAACACTTTGGATTTCATACGATCTTTCTATATTTCTTGAATCTTACGGGTATCAACCCTTTAGCTCCAAATTTCATCTAATGTTTTTGCGGATTTTATCTTTGATAACTTGGCGTATTTGGGACCCTGAGGTTTTAAATATCGATTACTCCCTAAGCCAACTGTATTTTCAAGCTTTCTTGGATCGCCTTTCAAAAAAAGTTTGTATTTCCCTGTATTCTCAAAAGGTTCAATCTTTGCCACTTCACCGTAGTAGGTAATTTTCGATATCGGGGCCACCTGGTATATGGCTATGTATTTAATGAATGGTATTGTCTTTGCATTCAGCCTGACTGCCCACCAAGCCTTCTGTTTCAAAAAAGCACCCTTGAAGCCGTCTTCCTTAGCCGCACAAACTAGAGTATCCCATTCTACTGAAACGACATCAGTTTCTTCCTGTTCTATATGCGCTTGCTCTTCTGAGATAATAGTTTCGAATTGATCTTCAATATTGAAATCTTTCTTACGTTTTATTCCGAACCCGCTTTTATATTTATCATCGATATCATCAAAATGTTTCAACACTAATACAGCCAAATCATCGGCGTCAATCAATTTAATTGGAATCTTGCCTTCGGCCTGAGCTTCCTCAATTGCTGATTTTGTAAATGTGGACAGCGTCACAAAACACCCATGTTCCTCTTGTCTCAATACTCCACGCAGGGCAAGAATGTCTCTATTAGAGATTGATCCTCTCACCCTCTTCACTTGTATTCTAAGCGTGACGTCTGCAAGACCTTCCGCATTTAGAGTCCCATTTACATCAACACCTTTGTCTGCGACATATTGCGTTGTTTCAGCGGTAAATCCGATTATTTCCAACAACTCTTTTACAAACTCCTCAAACTGCTTACCATTTAACTCCAAAAGGTTATTTATAACTATATCCCTAACCCTCTGTGGCTTATCAGCCGGGGTGTATTTTTCTCCAGATATTAGACTATCCAGTTCTTCAGCATAGCGATTCAGGGAGAAGATTGTTAAGGTAGCTCCCAGAGAATATGCCAAGTTGGTTGACATGTCTTCTTTAGAAATTACATCTTTATACCAATCTACTTTGCGACGATGTTTATAGGGGCATCCTTCGGCAGGCTTGTCCTCGAAATAGTAATCGCCAACAGTGCCAACAATATACTCGCCTCTGCCAACAGGAGAGATCACTATATCGCCATTCTGCATCTCAATACCGAAGCGATGCAATTGACCGGACTGCGCTCCCAATTGGGCGGTTGAATAATCATAACTTGCTTCTGTCAGAGCCTTTTTGATATTCTCAAGTGATCCTAGTTTTTGTAAATGAGGAACTTCATTCCAACCAACGGCTATGAACCCTCCTCGCTTGCCTTCATCAACGTATCTAGATCCCTCACCAATTCTGACTAAGTAATATGACATATGCGTATCCTTCCACTTACCCCAGCTTGTCCAGTTCATCAACCTGCTCGGCGAAGCGCTTGAGTGTCGAATCCACCGGCGCCGGTGTTGACATATCCACTCCGCATGTCTTCAATAGTTCGATAGGGTAATCCTTGCCACCTGAGGACAGCAGTTCCAGGTACTTCCCTATAATGCCTTCCTCGCCGGCGGTCACTTTGTCGAGAATAGCCTGCGAAGCGGCGTAGGAAGTGGCGTACTGATAGACGTAGAAGTTCATATAGAAATGGGGGATACGGCTCCACTTGAAGGGTGAATATTCGTCCATGCTCAGATCGGGACCGTAGTATTTTATGGAGAGTTCTTTCCATAGGTCGTTCATGAAGTCCGGCGATAAAGCGCCACCATTTTCAACCTCCTGATGAATCTTCAATTCAAACCGGCCATACATGACCTGGTTGAAGAAAGTTCCCCACGTGTTGTCGATATAGCGGTTGAGCAGATAAAGGCGATCACGGTCATCATCAGCTTTTTTCAGCAGGTGCAGTAGCAAGAGTCCCTCATTAAGAGTCGAGGCTACCTCGGCGACGAATATCGAATACTGCGACTTGGCATACGGCTGGGTGGAACAGGATAAATGACTGTGCAGGGCGTGACCCATCTCGTGGGCGAGGGTGAACATGTTATCTACAGTGTTGTTATAGTTCATCAACACAAACGGATGAGCAGT
This sequence comes from Candidatus Zixiibacteriota bacterium, assembly GCA_003641415.1. Classification (GTDB taxonomy): domain Bacteria; phylum Zixibacteria; class MSB-5A5; order GN15; family FEB-12; genus B120-G9. The sequence continues at coordinate 6,010 of QNAG01000120.1, forward strand.
GAAACTTCCCCAGCTAAATGCCCCGCTCCCCTTGCCCTGTGTTTCGAAAACATCAACCCATCGAGAGTCGAACGCTCGGCTCAGCACTTTGATATAGTCATCTCCCAATGGCTGCAATGCCTCAAGGATTTCTTTCACCGCATTGTCGTATGATATTTCGTAATCACGGTCGGGAAACAAGGGGCACATCATGTCATAGGTGTGAATTTCATCAAGGTTGAGGATGCGTTTGCGTACGCTGGTATATTTGTTAATCCCCGCCAGGTTAGATTCGGTGGTATCCAGCAAGGAATGATAAACCGGTTCCGGTATATTATCTCCAAAAAGCGACCCAACCAAACAATTGTCAAAACGTCGAGCCTTTGTATAGAAAACATCCTTGGTAATAGCCGCCCCCAGTGATGCCCCCAAGGTGTTGACATGCTTCTTGTAGGCGGAATAGAAACCATAGTGGGCATCTTTTCTGACCCGAGCGTCGCTTGATTCGAGGAACCGGGCATAGCGTTGCTTGGTCAGTTTGACTTCATTTCCTTTTTCATCCTTGATAGAGGGATAAACCAGGTCGGCATCGTCGAGCATGGTGAAAATCGACTCCGGTCCACGGGCGACAGTAGCCGACATGGCCAGCAACTCCTCAACTTCCTCAGAGCGGATATGTTTACTGGAGCGGATTAATTCCTTGAGATAAAAATCATATACGCCGGTTTTTGGGAACTGTTTCTCCATATCCATAAGGGTCGTTTCATCGATTTTCAGCAACTCCGGCTCGACAAATGCAAAAGCGGCTCCCGCCCGCGACGAAAGAGATGCTGCTCGTTCGGTCATTGCCTGGTACTTGGATACGCGGTTGTCCAGTTCCTGATTCAATTTGGCATACTGATACAGCTTAGCGGTTATGATATTCAATTCGTTACGTGTCTCAAAGCATTCGTATAGAACTTGTGGTGAAGAAGATAACTTGCCGATAAATTCTTTAGCTTTGGATATTAGTCCCTCGGCTTGTTTGACTCCCTCTTCCCAGGAATCATCGGAAGGGAAGAGATCGATCAGGTTCCACTTGTGCTTGTCGTCAATGCCATCTCTGGTGGGAACGGCTTTAGCTTCAGTTTTGGTTGTAGTGGTCATGGTACTCCTTTCAGCAGTTCGCTGTATTTTCGATGGGATAATATGCGTAAGAAGTTACTTCGACGCAAGCGTGTCTATGGAAGAACCAGCCGGTTAATCCGAACGGGACTCTGTTTTTTTCAATTTCAGGTAAGCGCTATTAATTTCTCAATAGGGCTACTTGTGATAGTCGGTACCATGCAGGATAGAGAAACCCCGATAGAGTTGCTCCAGCAAAACCAACCGTACGAGCTGGTGAGAGAAAGTCATCGGGGAAAGAGCAAAAACCATATCCGCCCGACTTAATACAGAATCACTCAGTCCGTAAGCGCCACCAATCAGGAAAGTGACGGTTCCTTTCGAGCTTATCTGAAGCTTCTCCAGTATCTTTGAAAAAGACAGGCTGTCGGCTTTTTCACCGGTATCACTGAGCGCAATTGTTGTGCCCTTGCCTAATTGCGCCAGCATGCGTTGACCTTCATCTTTCTTAATCTCTTCGGGAGACAGCGAGCCGGCATGTTTACTTGGTGGGATTATCGACCATTCTACCCGGGCAAATCGGGACAGGAGTTTCTCGTAGTGGGCGCAGCCATCGCTCACCCAGCGATCTTTGTTTTTTCCAACTGCGACAATCCTGATTTTAAGCAAGCGCTCCAACCTTGACAATCAGTCGTCGTTGCCGGGGACCATCGAACTCGCAAAAATACACGGCCTGCCAATGTCCCAACACAAGATTACCATTTTCGATTAAAATCTGTTGCGAACATCCGACCAGCGAAGACTTAATATGTGCATCAGAATTCCCTTCAGAATGGTGGTAGCCCTCATTTTGTGGAATCTCTTTGTTCAGTTTGTGAATGATGTCGCGGGTAACGTCCGG
>QNAG01000121.1 GCA_003641415.1 Candidatus Zixiibacteriota bacterium
GATCTGGTTGACACGCCAATCAGGGTTTCGACAGTTGATCCCGGTTTGGTGGAAACTGAGTTTTCGATAGTACGTTTCCACGGTGACAAAGAGCGAGCCGGTCAAACATATAAGGGCTATCAACCGTTGACGGGAAATGACATTGCCGAAGCGGTTGTCTGGGCTGCCGACAGGCCCGAACATGTTCAGATAGGCGAAATTATTATCTACCCAACCGCTCAGGCTTCAACAATGGTGCTGGATAAACGCGAGTAAGGGAAAGACTTTATTCTTGTAGCAGATATAAGAAACCCTTTGAGTCTCAGGTAGCGTTGACATAGACAGCTCAAGCTATATATAGCGGCGGCAGGTCGCACAAATCAACTTACGCGGATTTGCCAAGACCTGCCGCAACCATGTAGATACTTATCTCAAAAAGTTCTTAGAACCCTGCCACGAGTTGCAGGAAGTTCTGATTATTGTCGCTGTTGTCGTTGTCGATCTGAGTCTCGAAACGGATTTCAATGTTCTCTATTACACTGTAACCAGCACCAATCGAATAGCGATTGCACCAGTCCGCCCCGTCAGGCTGGAAAGAATCATAGCGACCTACCAGGAAAACACGATCGAAATTATAGATACCCTGTAAGTAATAACCGGCGTTGTCTTCCTGCTCAATGGAACGATTGAGCGAATGAGCAATGTACTCACCCTTGAAATCAAACTGGTTGACGGAATATTGAATATCCCCACCATACAGGACCATCTCATCTTCATTTGATTCATTGATTCCAATAGCAAAGGAACCGCCAAATTCAAGATTGGAAACAGGAGTTATCCCAAGACGACCACCAAAAGCATTAGCGGGAGTAGTATTGATTTCTTCCCCTACAGCAACACCAAGAGTCAGACTTTGAGCAGCATCGATTACCTCGTACGAGGACTCAAAGCCGTTGACTCCGAACACAACGAGGTTGCCTACTGGAGAAGTGACGTTGAGCCTGACGCCAAAGTCATTCCAACCACAGTGTGTATAATCCACGACCATTGGTGATGTAACGAGCTTTCTTTCGATTGATGGATATACATTATAGTCAATGCCAAAGGGGACATAGAACTGACCGGCGGTAACATCAACCGACGAAAAGAAGCTGTTGTTATTAGCCCACACATTGAGACCGATTTCCGCAGTGTTCAGCTCAAAAACAGCATCTTCATTGTTGTAGGCGACTGCCACAGCGATAGAAGACCTTTCGGACAGATCGTTTTCAATGTCAATTTCGGCCTGACCTAAGCCGAATTCGTTTTGGTCATCCTGGGAATTCTGATACGTGCTGATCACGTCGACAAATCCCGAGATGTCCAGTTCAGAACCCAATACGGATCCACCCATGACCAAACAGATGATCAGGATCCCTCTTGCACAAATGCGGAATGTGTTCATAAGAACATTCCTCCTTTTTTGGTGTTAGCGCATCTCACGCCATTAATTGTTTTTTCAAACTTGTTTTCATTCAAATGAGATAAAACGAACAAGTCGCATTCCCCATATGGTTTTCGCTGTTTTATTTATCGACCGAGCTACTTTGGGCTTAACTTAATTGGGAAAGTAAAAAAGTTATCATAATTGCCCTGATAGCGGTTTTGTCCATCTCTGCACCAGAATGCCTGTCAGGAACCAACCTGCACACCGAAATTTCACATTCCATGCAACAATGATGAATAGAAATGCGCAGGTCGTTTATCGACATTTCACCTATGTCCTTATCCCTCTATTACTTAATAATAATCATAGGGGCTACAAATGACCTCCTCCAACGGCACAGGGTTTGCAAAATAAGTATTTGCAAGTAAACCTGTCTATTTCTGGATGGGTACAACGATAAGGAGAAGAAAGATGTGTCATACTTATGAAAAGAAGGTTTGGATGAAGACCAGAGCCTTTCTGATTTCCATGGTGGTAATGCTGGCTGTCACTGGAATTTCCAGTTCAGCCTGGTCCTATTCCGGGATTGTTTCAGTCGATACAATTCAGGCAGAAGCTGGTGATCATGTTGCTATCCCGATACGTCTGAGTAACAATGATGAGTCCATATCTGCCCTTTCTGTCCCATTGCATATCGGTAGTCCGTATGCAACAATAGATTCGGTATCGTTCGTTGGCTCGCTCCTTCCGGATGATTTTGTCCCCTGGGTTGATCCTCCCGATGATCCCAATGACTCTGTTTTTATTACCCTCATAGGTACCTGGACTTCGCCGACTCCTACGATAACAGTTTCTGAAGGTATTATTGCCATTATGTATATGACGGTTTCTCCATCCGCGCCTGATGGCTACATCCCCATTGATTCATTCTTCACAACTGTTGATACATACCCGGGTCCAGATGGTGAGCCGGTCGAAGTACCGAGGATCAGACAGGTACTTGCCTCCGATGCTACCGGCATGATTGTATATCTCCCTGATTTCGTTGAGGGGGGAATCATTGTCATGAGCCCTACAGCTGTTGATGATGATTCTAAGGACAACAACTTGCCAAGTAGCTTCAATCTTGCTCAGAACTATCCGAATCCATTTAATCCGGTTACGACCATTGAATACTCAATCCCTCAGGGAAGCCATGTTAAACTGGAAGTGTTCAATATCCTTGGTCAGAGCGTTGTCACACTGGTTGATGGTCATCAATCTCCGGGAACATACACAGTTGATTTCGATGCTTTTAACCAGCCAAGCGGAATCTATTTCTACCGCCTGACCCACAGTGAAGGCGCTGAGACAAGGAAAATGACTCTGGTGAAATAAGTTTTTTTCTCAGATTGCCGATTATATCAGGGATAGCGGAATAATCCGCTGTCCCTGTTTTTTTTTAGGATAAATCGAAATGACCCAGGCCGCTAAAGAAAAGCAACCTCCTGTCAAACCCAAAAAGCAAGTCAAAATTGGTGACTATATTGTAACCGGCAAAATCGGGCAGGGGGGTATTGCCGTAATCTATAAGGGACACCAGGCATCGCTGGACCGCGATGTAGCTATCAAGGTGTTGTCCTCAAAGCTGACCGATGATCCCGATATTGTTCGCCGCTTCGAGCGCGAATCAATGGTAATAGCCCGCCTTAATCATCCGAATATCGTCCATATCATCGATAAGGGTCAAGCCAGCAACCGGTATTACTTTGTGATGGATTATATAGACGGAACTTCGTTACGTGAAGTGATCGACTCTGAGAAGATTCCAATGAACACCAAGCTGGATATGATCGTGCAGGTATGCAAGGCGCTCGATTACGCCCACAAGAATGGTGTCATCCATCGCGATATCAAACCAGCCAATATACTTATTGATCGGCAGGGCAATGCCCTTGTGGCGGATTTTGGGATTGCGCAAATTGTTAGTGTCCCGGAAAATGAGATGACAGCTTCAGATGTCGTTATGGGAACAGTGTCGTATATGTCGCCTGAACAAAAAATCAGTTCGACAAATGTCGATCAAACCACTGATATTTATGCTATGGGTGTCATACTGTATGAAATTCTTTGTGGCAAAAAGCCACTTGGGCATTTCAAACTCCCATCGCAGATTGTTGACAAACTTGACATCAGATTCGATGACATTGTCTCACGCTGCCTGGCGCAGGATGCAAAGGACCGTTTCCAGACAGCGGTAGAATTGAAAGATGCTATCCTTAACATTATCGGAGGTGAAGGATACACTAACGACCCAAGCGACATGTCAGTTTCCGGAACGGAGTCATTTCTTGGTAAATGCCGTTATCTTGATACTATACGTGAGACTAATTTCGGTTCGACGATTCTGGTAGAAAACCGGATCAATAAGAAGCTCTATGTAATAAAGAAGCACACCAAAAGCGAAGCCGGACGCAAAGAAGCCAAGTTACTAAGTTCACTTAAACACAATAACATTATCAATATCTTTGGCGCCGGCGGTGATAACAAGACAACCGTGGTCATCTCCGCCTATGCTCAGGGAGGATCATTAGCGGATCGAATGGTACGGCTATATGACTGGGAAAAAGCCTTCAAGATAATACTGCAGGTAGCGGCTGGACTTGATTTTGCTCACAAGAACAATACCATTCATGGTAACCTGCGACCATCAAATATCCTTTTTGATGCCGATGAGACTATAAAGTTGTGCGACTTTGGCTTGCAGGTTCATTACACCGGTCCAAGAAAGAAAAACTGGTACAGCCCACCTGAAAGAAAGAACTCCCGTCAGGGGGATATTTATGGTATGGGTGTAATTTTGCACCAGATGATAATCGGCCGTAACCCCACCTACGACAGCGGCAATAACCTGATATTAAATGATAGTCGTGATCTCCTGCCAAAAGACGTGACGCAGATGTTAAGAAAGATGCTCGCCATACGGGTTTCCCGACGCTATCAAACAGCCGAGGAGTTCCTGCTGGACTGGGAAGATTTTGACCGCCTTCGCCAGGAAGAAGCAGCCCAGCGAAAAACACGACCGGTTATAGCGGTTCAACCAACCCGGAAAGTTCCTATCTGGGCTGTGGTGCTGGTCGGTTTGGGAGTGTTGATAGCTATTCTGGCTACTTTCTATTTCAGCGGGTTTTTCCGATAACCGTACTTTAACAAAGTATCTCTTTGCTTATACTTTCGTCATACCCGTTCTATAATCCGATTGATTTCAGGGTCGTTTTAGCCGGAAAGGATACAATGTGTCGGTAACTTCCGACAAGAGAAGCGTTCTCATTTTCTCTATAGCCATTTACTATGCTGTACTGACCGGTCTATTTGCTGCCGGGTTTATGGTTAGTCGGTACTGTTGGGGATTATCGTGCTATGCCTATGTTAACGGAACAGTACGCATGGTAATGTTTGTTACGGGTGCAATTTTGCCGCTGGGTATTATCTGGTGGAATCGTACAACTAACCATCAGAATTCAACTAGTGGGTGGAGTTTTCACAGCACAATCCTTCTGAGTGCAGTTGGGATAACAAGCGCAGCCACTATCTTCTGGTTACTGCGAGCAAATGCATATTTCCTTGGCGATGGCTATACACTGCTGTCAACTCTTGCTTTGGATAGTCCCTTCATCAAGTACCGCGAGATCGGCGAATCAATGGCACATCTGTGGCTGAAGCATGCTTTCGGTTCTGGAGAACAAGCAGCGCTTTTGAGTTTTCAAATTATCAGTATTGCAGCCGGTGTCATTTTCGTTACAGTAGTGTTGCTCACCTCATTCAAACTCTTTAAGACTTCTCTGCAGCGCATATTGTTTTTCCTCGGCATGTCATCAGGGGGATACATGCTGCTGTTTTTTGGGTATGTCGAGAACTATTCCCTGTTTGTGACAGCAACTGCTGTTTATGGTTTAGTCGGACTCCTCGGTGCAACAGGCAGAATCAATCGCTGGTGGGTGGTATTGCCCTTGATAATTGCTATCATAATGCACATTCTTGCGGTAGTACTTATCCCAAGCGCATTGTATCTATTGCTTCAATCAACAAAAGTCAGCCGCGCAATTTCGAGGATGAGTACACTTAGAAGAATCACTTTGTTTGCAATTCCTGCCGCTATAGCGGCAGTGATATTTCTATATTTGTACAACACGATGTATTTTTTCAAGTTCACATTTGTTCCCCTGATAGCACACCGGTTTACTGTGCACGGTTACACACTTTTCTCTTTGACTCATATTACTGATTATGGCAATTTGATGTTTGTTCTTGTTCCCGCTCTGATGTTGTTCCTTCCAGCGTGGTGGATAAGGAAGTATTTGAAGCCATTATCAGGAAGCGCATTATTTTTCCTTGGGATTATGGCATTGGGAGGAACCAGCGCGTCTTTCCTACTTGATCCAAAACTGGGAATGCCACGAGATTGGGATTTGTTCTCCTTTGCAGGTGTTCCAGTTGCTCTGCTGTTTTTTTACTTTCTCCTGTCCGGCAAAATGAAAAGAACCGCTATCTACGCAATAGCTGCTCTGGCGGTTGCCATAAATCTGATGGTGCTTGTACCACGCATTGTTACACAGACCAATCAATATCAGGCAGTAGAGCAGTTCCGTCAGTATATTTACTGGGACCGCCTTCGAAATATCAACGCCCTCGGATTACTTCTTGATTATTACCAAAAAGCTGGTGATTCGGCTCAAGCAGACGAGGAATATAAAAATTGGCAAAAATCATTTCCGGAATTGCAGATCAACCGCGATGGTTTTAAATTAATTGTTTCCGGGCAATACCGAGCAGCAATTGAGCATTACCGACATGTGATTAAACTCAATCCGATTTTCCCTGCAGCGTATGCCAATATAGGAAGGGCGATGCTGGAACTGAAACAATATGACAGTGCCATTGCCTATCTTGAGATCGCCAGAGGAATGAACCCCTATACCCCTCGCGTGGCTTACGACTATGGCTTCGCTCTCTTTTCCCTTGGACATTACGACAGAGCCGAAAAAGCTTTGCTTGGAGCATTATCTGTGGACTCAACCATTAAGAGAGCATTGCTTGGTCTGATGGAAATATCGAAGAGACAAGGTAAACGCGACCAGTATTTTTATTATTTGGCCAAAACCGTAGCTTTACGCGATGCCCCGATAGCGCCACTTAAGGAGTTGGGAGTTTATTACCTGAGTAAGGGGAATTATATCCGCGCCCGGGAGATATTCTCAGAAGCTCTGAAAAAGGGGTTGGATAGTACTTATATAGACAGTTTGCGGGGACGTTTTCCACAATTGTAGCTTTTGGTCTGCTTTTTTTCAATATCCTGTTGAATTATTAAGAAAAGCTATAACTTGCTTTGTCTTCCAATCAGACTTATGATATCAGTTGATGGTAACAGAAAAAAAGAACAATTCGTCCAGTCGTCGCGCCTTCGAAACAGAGGCCTTGCCTCATATTGATGCCCTTCACCGTACGGCTCTTCGTATGACCAAGAATGCCAATGATGCTGATGATCTGGTACAGGAAGCATATATAAAGGCATATCGTAACTGGAATAAGTTTGAGCCGGGCACAAACTGCCGTGCCTGGTTGTTTAGAATAATGACTAACATATTTATTAACGAGTACCGTTCCAAGTCACGCTCTCCGGTTGCGGTCAATGTTGATGAGATAGACGACAGCTTTCTTTATGGTCAATTGACAGCTGGAAAGCATACCGATAACCCAGAGGAGGAATTATTTGCTCGGATTTTGGATGATGATGTCAAAAAAGCAATTGATGAACTTCCTACGGATTTCAGGGTGGTCATCGTCCTGTCATTTATTGAAGGATTTTCTTATCAGGAAATTGCCGACATCATGGACCTGCAATTGGGAACAGTTAAAAGCAGGTTGCATCGGGGTCGTAAACTGCTGCAAATGGCTTTGTATGAATACGCTGTTAATAACGGATATGTCAAGGACACCATGAAATGAACTGCCAGGAAGCGCTGAGTTTACTCTACGATATAATTGACAAAGAAGCTTCAGATATCGACGCCAAAGAAGTTGAAGAACATATCGAAGTATGCCGCAACTGTAGTGATATATTTCGGATCGAGACTTCTATTCACGAATTTCTCAAGCTTAAGCTTCAGTCAAACCAGCCAACCACCAAGCTTGAAGCGCTTAAGAAGCGAGTATTATACAATCTTGACGAAATAGACTGCAACGAAGTAGAGTAATTGTTCTTTTCGGCAACTATATTCCTCCCTCTCTTTTTATTGATTTATTCTTTAATCGGTTCTATTCAAAATCCATAAATAGGGTTTGGCGAATAAAGTTTAAGTCTTTATCTGTTAATAGATATGTTTGTATTGTATAGTTCTTGGTGAACGGTTTTTGTTGTAAATGGTTCCAAAAGCTTGCGCCTGGAAGACAATAATGTATCGCACAGATAAGTCAAATC
>QNAG01000122.1 GCA_003641415.1 Candidatus Zixiibacteriota bacterium
AGTTAAGTATGTTTTGTCATCATCTCAAATTGAGCCGGACTCTTGTATCCTAAGCTCAAATGACGACGGTTACGGTTATAAAACATTTCAATATACTCAAATATCTTCAGTTTCGCATCCTTTCTTGTAATGAATTTTCATGATAAATCAATTCTGTCTTCAGAGTAGCAAAAAATGATTCAATCACAGCATTATCCCAACAATTACCCTTACGACTCATACTGCATGTTATCTTGTTCTCTTTCAGTAATTTCTGATAGTTTTTTGAGGCATACTGACTACCTCTATCAGATTGATGAAGTAACCGGTCTGCCGACTGTCTTCTTTGTATTGCATAAGTTAGAGCATCAAGGGCAAGCTTTTTAGTAGCGGTAGTTCAGTCGACGTGCTCGGTGAAGCCATTGGGTATGACTGATTCTCTTAATGAATCAGATCTTCATGAACTTCAGTTATTCATATTATGTATCTAATCTAAGAGTTAAGAACAGTGTATTTTTCTCTTCAATTTCAAAATGTTTTTGAGCTGCTTCAAGAGTATCAAATTTAAGTAGCTCACAAGTGGATTTGTATATTTCTTCAATCTTTATCTTTGACATTATCTTATCATTATTATTAGAACTTCTTAAATCTAGTTCATCATGAGCATTTGCTTCAGCTACTTTTACTAAATGTTTAGATGCATCGTTAGGAATTTTTTTATAGAATTCTTCTTTAGCCCATTTCGGTATTTCATAATCTTCAAGATAACTTCGAATAGAAGCAATAAGAACAGCATCTGATACAACCATTAGATTATAGAATTCTCTTTTGAGTTTTAAGAATTCAATCAATTTTGTTTGATGAGGTATTTTTTTCTCCAAGTTCTTTATTCTTATATTATAAGTACTCATATTAGTTAAACTCCATTTTATCTATTATGCTTTCGACTTCAGTTAATCGCTTTTCAACCGTAGCTAATTCGATTGATTTTAATGTTACTTGTGCTAAATATCCAATTGTTCTGCATTTTTTGTCATCTATATTTCCCATTAAGAGTTGATGAATAGTATCCGAAAGTAATTTTCTGACATTTTCGGATTCTATGAGTGAGGTAAATTCAATTTCATTAGTAGGACTAAGATTATCAATTTTTGTCTTCCCACCTTTTTGCTGTGCTTTTCTTCTTGTATTTTTCTTTTTAGGATCATGAAAAAAACAGTATTCTGAGCCTACAGTAGGATAGCCCTTGCATCGAACACCTTTACTTGTTTTGCCATTACAACGATTAGAAGAATTTTTATTCTTATTATTTTTCATTTTTATAAGTTACTTAAGTAATGGGTAGGGGGTATTAACATTTGTTACTAAACTCACCCAACCTTCTTTCTCTTTTTTACGATAATTGGCCTAACCAATTTAAATTCAACAACTTGTCGATTATCACTGTTGTCCCGATTCCCCCACCTCCATCTTATTACACAGCAACGACTTACGGAATTTTTCAGCCCCCATGTCCCCCAATAACACCGAATATCGTAACACCATTTTGGTCACGATTTACTTAAATGTCTGATCCGCCATTGTGCCACGGCTATCCAGCCGATGGCCAGTATCAGTAGATGAAGAAGATCAGGCCAGATATGTTGCCATCCTGCGCCCATCTGTGTCACGCGAACAAAGACTTGGAACAGGGGAGTACTGGGAAGCAACTGTGTTATTGCCCGCAACGGCCAGGGCATTGCCCAGACCGGCCAGGAATAACCGGACAATAGAAATAGTGGCATGGATGAAAACACAAGAAACTGCAAAGCCTGAATTTCCTGCTTGAAAAATGAGGAAACAAACACCGCGAAGCCAATTATAGCTATCAGAAACAGAGTTATTAGTACTGCCAGCGCCGAAATACTTCCGAGGACATTGAGACTAAAAAGAGAAAAGAACACGACTAACGAGAATATTGTATACGAGCTATATAGTAAGAAGTATGGAGCTCCTTTTCCCAACACAGCCACGAGCGAACTTCCACCAGAGTCCGTATTGAGCGATGCCAGGGTCTTCATCTCTCTCTCTCGTGCAACACTCAGGGATAGTCCAAAGAAAAGAGTTTGTTGAAGGATAAGGATGAATAGTCCGGGCAAAAGGAAATCGCCATAACTCTCGGCGACATTAAAAAGCGAGCGGATGTCCCCGCTCAACGGTTGCACCAACTCTTTAGCTTGCTCGGTGTTCAATCCTTTTGTTTGAAAATATTTTAGTCGAATGCCTGCCGCAATGGTCAAAGCGACTTCGTTGACAGCCTTGTTTATATCATTTGACGGCAAAAACCTGGCGGTGTTTAAATAGACTTCCAGATTTACCGCCTGCCCTGACTTCAAAGCGTCCTCAAAGTGTTTGGGAATGTACACTACCGCATGAGCTTCAGATTCGATAATATCTACTTTGGCAGACTCAAAGTCAGACTCAACCGCCATTACCTGCAACAATTGATGAGAATCAAAACTACGGATAAGCGTCCGCGAAATTGTAGTGTGGTCATTATCAACTACAGTTATCGGTACATTTGTTTCGATCTTATTGTTGAAGATGGTACCAAGAAAGAGAGCATAAACAACCGGTGCCAGAAGTAGAACGATAACGATGTTTCGGTCGTGCCGGATGATTTCCGTTTCACGCCAGAATACTGCCACAAGATTTCGCCAGTTCATGATTTCACCTCGGGCGTACCAGACGGTGCGATGGCCATCGGCTTAATGCGATACTTTAGCAGCACTGCCGCCGCAATGAGCGAGGCAAAAACGAAAATAGAAAGAGCTCCAACTTCTGGAAGGAGAGATCCTGCCGGAGCGTTATACTGATATATTTTCAAAAAGCCGTTCAGAAAGTGTGTAAATGGGAGCAACTGTGCATAGAAATTGTGAAATGCCGGCATCGCCCAGAGCGGAAACGTGTAGCCACTGAAAAGAAAGGCAGGTGAATTGTAGAAAGCGGCGATATCCGTCACGAAAAACTTGTTACTAAACAGACAGGAGATAGCAAGACCGGGTAGGAAGCTGGCCGCGACAAAGTATATCATGAACGGTATAGCCAGAAACATCGAGCCATGGATCGGAATCCCGAAAAGCGGGAACAGCATCACCAGTACACCCAATCCAGTAGCGCTGTGAATTGCCACATGAGCCAAGGTCTTACCCCATAACACAGCTGAGACCTTACCGTTAGCTGTGTGAAATAGATCCGCCAGAGTTCCGTCAGTGATTTCACCATTAATAACAACAACGGCTAATATCATGATCAGCATCTGAAGTAGAACCATGACAATGGCTGGGGGAAGAAAATTGGCATAGTTGTAACCGGGATTAAAAAGAGAGTAGCTATCAATTCTAATCGGATTGGCTAAGACCAAAGCCTGATCGGGAGAAAGTCCGCTTGCTTGCAGTCTTCTCATCAACACTCCGGCTGAAACAGTCTGGCTTATGGTAGCGGCATCTTTTAGGATCAAGTTACCAATTATCAGATTGGCCGTGTTTTTGTAGATAACAATGGTCGCTGGTTTGCCACTCTTGATATTACGTTCAAGGTCCTCAGGAATATAGAATGCACCCTGAATGGCTCCCTTGCGCATTTCGTTTTTGATGTCGTCTACCGACGATACTATGCCGCTGATTTCGAGCGAACGGGTTGACTCAATGGAACGAACGATTGTACGCGAGAGTTCGCTGTTATCGAGATCGCACACGCCTATAGGAATATCAAGAACCACTCGATCTTGGTAAATGTATGAGACAAGAAAGAAAACTATCAGGGGAATTATGATCATGAGCGTATAGACAGCTTTTCGCTCAGCTATCCGACCGAACTCTCGGCACATTACTCGAAGGGTCGGCGAATTGGAAAAGAACTGACTCATTGGGAATCCCACTCCGGCGTTTTCCTATGTTGATTTTGCCAACGGCTCAAAATTCCACCCTGGCTGTCATGCCGGCTCTGAGTCCGGGGATCGGCTTTTCTGGGCGAAGATGGATTTCAAAAGTCTTGAGGTCAAAGTCGCCCTTCTGATTGGTTGCTTTCCAGGTGGCAAAGTCGGCCATGGCTGCAATATGGGTTACTTTGAATTTGTGTTTATCTTTGCCCAGAGCAGGGATAACGGCCTCTGCGTTCCCACCCATCTTCACATGTTCAATCTTATCCTCTCGCAGTTGCACAACAATCCAGACATCATCAGGATTTATGACTGTGAAAAGTGGATATCCGGCTGCTGCCATCTCACCGGCGCTGGCAATCTTGTTACTGATTTGACCATCAATGGGGCTGACTAACTCGGTTTCTCCCTGGTAGGCTTTTGCTTCAGCGTATGCGTTTTCTGCTTGATGAAAAAGCCCCTGGGCTCCTCGGATTTCTTCCACTCGGGCACCTTTCAACACCATTTGATATTTGGCGGAGGCTGCCTCCATTTGTTCCTTTGCGGCTAAGTACTGAAATTCAAACTGGTCCCGTTCCTGTGTCGAAATGACGCCGTCCTGATATACTTTCTGAATACGATTAAAGGTCTTTTCGGCCAGTTCAAACTGATGTACCGTCTGCATGTACTGTTTTTCGACCGCTTCCTTTTCCTCAGGACGAGCCCCTTTTGTTGCCATATCAAGTTTGGCACGAGCCGCTTCCATAGCCCCTCGGGCCTGTTCCACCTTGGCATCTATTTCCTTGCTTTGCAGTTTAGCCAGAGTTTGCCCTTTGGTAACCATATCCCCTTCCCACACATAAAGAGAATCTATTCTCCCTGGAATCTTCGAGGCGACATCAATTTCATCGACTTCCACCATACCAGTGATGATTTCTTTGTCGGGAATAAATGCCTGGATAATAAGCACGGTCACTGCTGCTACTACGATGACGACAGGGATCAATATCACCCATCGAGATAATTTGGTTTTCATATCTATTATTCCTCACTATTCCATGTCGTTACGACATCTCTTGGGTGCCCAGCAGCGACCAGAAGGTCGGTCAGGGATTTATAGTAATTATAAAGAGAGATCAATCTTTCGATCAGATTCTTCTCCAAAGACAGCTGAGCATCGATGACCTCGAGCGAAGTACCGAGCCCGGTTTGAAATCGTTTGTCGTTCAACCGAACGCTTTCTTTAGCAAGTACTACAGATGCTTCCAACTTCTGATAGCGGGTTTCGGCGTTTCGCATATCGCGATATGATTTGTTTACCCAGAGGTTGACTTGCCGCTTTGCACCAGCCTCAAGGAAATTAACCTCCCGCTTAAGCGATTTTGCTGCGCTGAGGCGATAGTGATCTTTGAAACCGTTAAAAATATTCATACTCAACTGAACTCCGACAATCCAGCGTGGTTCCAGTGCTGACAGATCGTTGTCATACAATTCATACTTACCGAAACCGACCAACTGCGGCAGAAACTTGGATCGTTCTACGGCATACTTCTGTGAGGCTGCCTTTTTCTTCTCGCTGATCATATGCAATATTGGTTGGCTGGAATAGGCCTGCTCACGGAAACTAATGAGTGAATCTGAGACCGAATGAAATATAAGTGTATCATAAATTGTGACTGGCGTATCATCATCCAATCCCAACGTATTGCGAAAGGCTACCATAGCCAATTCAAGATTATTACGTTCATCAAAGAGATTCCGGTCCGCATCGGACACCGCGACTTCGGCTCGAAGCAGGTCGTACCGGGCTATCAAGCCTTGATCCAAAAGACGTTGCGCATTCTGTCGATGCTGATGCATACCAGTCAGGACACCCTCACGAGTTTTAACGGTTTGCTGCAAAAGGACTATGGCAAGGTAGTTATTAACGGCTTCTCGAATTATTTCGTTTTGGATGCTTGTAAGCTCAACCTTGGCGGCTCGCTTTTCTGCTGCTGAGAATTTTTTGGCAGCGAGTAATTTGCCGCCCATGAAAAGTGGTTGGGTGGCGACAAGCGAGGCTGTTCGATAGTCCTGATCCTTAAGTGTTTCTTTGAATGCCGGTAGGATGTTATCGAGTCCACTCGAATACTCAGTGTATAATGTGGCTCTTTGCTCCGATGTCAAAGCGGGTTGTCCCTGAAGAAGCTCGTAGACATTGGAGAATTCAACCTGGTTACCGGCTTGCATCTGCATCATGGCATCCCGAATAGGGCTCAGGTCGATCGAAAGCGGGTCATTCATATGGTTATAACCAGCCTGAAGCGTCACCGACGGCAGGAAATTTCCCAGAGCCTCCCGGTCGGCCGATTTCGCCTGCTCAAACTTTTCGCGGTATTGCTTGATCTTGTCATTGTTCTTCAGGGCCATCTGAATCGTCTGATCGAGAGAGAGTACCTGAGCTACTGCCTGACCAGATAGAAGCGTAAGGACTGACACCATCACCAACAGCAGATGTTTTATTGATCTATTCATTCTCTTAACCTTTCGTTTTCTGGCGCTCAGTGGCGGTGTTGCTGTATTCGGTGGCAATGCTTCTCCAGAATTGTTCGAAGGAGAATTGTATCCAGTTCTTTACCATTTCCGTTGGCTGCAGCCCCGAGTACATGAGATTCCCGAAATGAACGTGTTGATACCAATAGGCAATCATCTCCGGCTTGATGTCCCGCCGGATACTTCCGAGTTCCTGACCCTTCTTGACAAGCTTGATCAGCCACTGCGTTCGCTTTGTGATATTATTCGCCATAAGCTCACGAGCGGATTCGTTGCTAAGATTTGCCAGGATGAGATTTCGAGCCAATATGGGGTTGCCGACAAAGAGCTTGGCAAGAGCGGAAAATAAACTCTTGAACACCTTCTTGGTGTCGACAGATCTTACGAGTGTATCCTCGTCGACAGCCTGAATTATCGACAGTTGTTCCTCACCGACCTCATTGAGAAGATGCTCTTTCGATGGGAAGTAGTTGAAATAGGTTCCTTTGCCGACATCGGCGGCCTCCGTTATCTGCTCTATTGTGGTCGCACCATACTCTTGTTTTGATAAGAGATCCAGAGCCGATTTGATAATCCGAGCCCGCGTTGCGGTCTTTTGACGATTTCTCCGACCTGGAGAGGTCGCTTTTGCATCTGATTGCTTCATTTTCAACACATCCTCATATATGATCATCAGTCATATATGACTATCGGTCATACATGACCTCAAGTCAAGTATATTTCTGAGTTATTTTGGATGTAGTATGTTTTCTTTCAAAAGGAGATTAGGGTCTGATACCAACATAGCAGATAGTAAGGCCCAAAAACGTTCACAATTTGGTCACAATGCGGTGTAAACCTTTGTCCCACAACGCGAGTATGGGGTTCGCTCCCACCTTCAATTGTTTTAATTCGTTACAAATCAATAAGTTACAGCGACACATAAGCCGGATGATTTGCCTATGCCACCGTCACTTTGCTATAACTATGAATATCATGCAATAACTTACGACGGCTGTGGACACAATTTGATCACAGTGAAATCCTCGTCAGATGATTCTACTCTCAAGCCTGTTGGACGGAACCAAGGGGATTATGATGTACTCAGTTAGTATCTTCCTTCGATCTGTTTATCTCTGTATCTGCACGTTTCTCACGATGATGCCTGTGACCTTTCAGCTTAATGATACGTCTGGCCAACTCAGTCTGGTTTTGATCACTCGAGTCGTCCGCGTGGTGGAACGATTGTCTGCGTAGTCATCGACAAGGCCAACTACAGTGATCCGTTTTGAAAAGATTTTGTCGAGCAGTGCCCTTGTTTGACGCATATTGTGGATATCATCGGGGTGTTGATAATCCAAGAATGCTTGAAGCGTATCCAGGTTTAGTCTCAACTCTGAATCAAAAGCGGACACTCGCTGGGTGCGCTCCTCAATTTCA